>CAYZMY010000022.1:0-14868 GCA_964479605.1 uncultured Campylobacterales bacterium
CCCCTGAAGCTTCGAAATCTATGATTTCGAGATGATTTTACGCTCTTTGCGTAAAAATCAGTTTCCAATACTGTTTGGGCGGATTATAGCTTTTTGAGGTTAAAAAAGATATGATAATAACAATTTAACGGCACGGATATTGTTGAAATTTTGACCTGAAAAGACTCGGTTTCGGTGCCGCAGGGCCGATTTGGCCCAAAAGCTTTGCCTCCTAAGCGTTGCAGAGAAAAAATGTCGATAAAGGCAGTGCGTTGCAGGGTAAAATTATCGTCTATTCCGACCAGACCGGCATAGGTAAAATCATCACTCCGGAACGGAAAAAGTACAACTTCAACGTAGACGAATGGGACGACTATGAAACCACCCCGGAGGTAGGACAGATAGTCTCGTTTGAAACGGAGGGTATCAACGCTCTCAAAATCAACGTAACGAAAAATGCGGAACCTTCCGCAAAAACGGCTGAAACCCGCAAAGAGCAAGAGAGTGTAAAAGATGAGATACAGGAAGTTACAGAGGCTCAGTTAGGCGAACAGGAACCTGCCTGGCTGATCGAGTCTGACATGGATGTCGAAGCATGCATTCAGATGCACTTCTCCGACATAAGAAAACGTGTAACGAATAGCCGCGAACTGCTTGGAGAAAACCGCAGGCTCGACTTCATAAGAATGCAGCGTTTTTTGACAACAGCTTACAACAACCTTATAGAGATAGACCACAGCTTCGAAAACTACGAACTTGCCGAAATAAGGCAGGAGCTTTTTGACGCGAACAGTGCATACAGAAGTTTCAAAAGCAGAACCGACTATCTCCAGAATGCCTACGAAAATGTTTTTTTGAATAAACAGAGCCGCTATAAGGAGCTTCGCGCAAAACTGGAACTCAACAAGAGCCGGATAGCAAAGCATACTGAAAGCGCCGCAAACCTAGAACAGGAGATAAAACAGAAGAGCGAAAACCTAAAAGAGCTCAACTCTCGCACCGAAGAGTACATATATCTGTTCAACGAAATAAAGATACTCAAACGCTCCATGGTGGACGCAATTCATGAAATAGCCAAACTTACCGAAGAGAACAGGCTCTACATAGACCTCCTGGACAACTTCTACAAGATGCACTATGACAGTTTCAAAAAGAGTTTCGAAGAGTTCACCGAAACCTACGATTCACTGATGAGAAAGATTCAGGATGTTCTTGCTTACAGATTCGATTCGCTTATGTGGAAGAAGGCGAACCGCTCCAAGCCGATTCAGAGCTTCTTTGCAAAGGCCGGAATTCACGATGAATTCAGCGCGGTTACCTATATGAAATACTATCTGAAAACCCTCGACAGTTCTAAACTCAACCGGCAGAACCAGGAGCTTATGGAGCTTATGCAGTACCTTGAGGCACAGACGAAAAAGCGGCTTGTCTGCATCGATGACGATACAGAGTTTCTGGGTATGGTCAAAAGCGCCCTGGGCGAAATAGACAGAGAGATAAAGGTCGTACTCTCCACAAGGCCCGAGACCGTTTTGCCGGACCTTAAAAACATTCAGCCCCATATTCTGATCATCAACCCGATGATGCGCGGGGTAGAGAGCGAATCTATCATAGAATACGCCAGAAAGATCGTCCCCGATATAGAGATAGCCTTTTTCGCCAAGCGCATAAGCAGGGAACTGCTGCTGTATGCCAAACAGTGCAATACGGCGGCAATCATTCCAAAGACCCTGCACCAAAATGAACTCGGCGAACAGCTCAGAGAGTATATAGATTAAAGGATAGCGATGTTTACCGGACTCATTCGGGAGATGGCCGAGGTTATCTCGTACGAGAACAACAAGTTAGCCCTAAAAGCCTCTTACCGTCCGAAAATAGGCGACTCGATAGCCGTAAACGGCGCCTGCCTCACGGTTGTAGGGTTGAGTGAAAAGGGCTTCACGGTGGAGCTTGCGGACGAGACACGCGAGGTTATCGCCCTTGAAAACCTGAAAGGAAAGGTCCATATAGAGCCCGCCATGAAAATGGGAGACCGTTTCGAAGGCCATATGGTACAGGGCCACATAGATACGCTCGGCACTATAGAGCGCATAGAAAAAAGGAGCAACGGGACAGACTTTTTCATAGCGATTCCGAAAAAGTTCATGCAGTATGTTATACCCAAAGGCTCCATCACGGTAGACGGAGTGAGCCTGACAGTAAACGAGGTATCGCAAAACGGCTTCAGGCTGACAATCATACCGCACACGATGAGAGAGACCCTCTTTGGAAGCTACCGCATAGGTACGAGGGTAAATATCGAAACGGATCTCTTCGCACGATACGTAGCCAACATTCTCGAAAAGAGAGAAGAGGCGAAAAAGAGCGGATGGGAGACGATAGAGCGCATCCAGGCGATATATTGAAGTTTTCGGCAGTCGGCAGAAATTAGCCGCGAAGCTGCCATCCGACACCATTCACCAAAAAGGAGACTTATGCGTCTTTTTCTTGCAAGCTTCGCCAATGTCGACTTCTACGGCGATATAAAAAAAGATTTCAAACCATATTTCGATGCGCGATGGGTGGAGCCCAAGAACCTGCATCTTACATGGTACTTCTTTGGTGAGCAGCCCTCCGCCACACCCATAATAGAGAGGCTGAGAGAGCTGAAAATGGTTCCGAGGCTGCCGCTATCGATGCAGGGGTACGGCACCTTCGGCAATCCGTACCCAAAGGTTTTCTATCTTAAAACCTCGACCGTTGTCGCCTCTGTCGTGCACCAAAAAATCACCCAAATGCTCGGAGTCGAGCCCGACGAGCAGTTCAGGGCGCACGTGACGCTGGCACGCATAAAGCGAATGCACTCAAACGGCTACAAAAGCCTGGAGCGTCCATGGATGAGCGAGCCTCTCGGCACCATAGAGGCTCCGATCTACCTGATAGAGAGCCGCCTGACACCTTCCGGGCCCATATACATACCTCTGGAGGAGTTTTGAGATGGTACGAAACCTCCTTGAAGCCGCCGCACCGAAAAGCGGGGAGCTCTTCGAGAAACTATTTGAAAACGGATGCGCGGATATCGAGCTGATCGTAAGCAGCGACAGACCGGAAGCTGCCCTTTATAACCAGCCGCACGACGAAGCCGTGCTTCTGATGGAGGGATCAGCGACTCTTGAGATGGAAGGAGAAATCGTAGAGCTTAAAAGGGGAGACTTTTTCGTCATACCCGCAAATACTCCGCACAGGGTGCTCAAAACCGAAAAAGCGACCAGGTGGCTCGCCATCCATTTGCACAAGGAACGAAAATGAAGAAAAAAGCGGCCGCTTTGAGATACGGCGAAAACGACAACGCTCCGAAGGTAGTCGCATCTGGGCGCGGCGATATAGCCCTTAAAATCATGGAGAAGGCAAAGGCCTTCGACGTACCGCTCTTTCAAAACGAAGCGCTCGCCGAAGCGCTTTTGAAACAGGAGGTAGGCAGCGAAATAGATCCGCAGCTTTTTCAGGCCGTAGCGGAGGTCTTCGTCTGGCTCCTGAGAGCCGAAGAGAGTGTCGAACTATCCGGGTGAATATTTGAATTGGCCGGCACATCTTACGCACTTTCTACTGCATAGTTTGGGTTTAACCGCCTGCTCTCAGACCGAACAGCCTGCGCTGTCGCACTCTTTGAACTTCTCTACCCGGTATGTGTAGATCGTCGGATGGTACGAGAGACAGTTTTGCGGCAGTCCCGCTTTTGCGCACAGATGTGCGAAAAAGAGGTCGAAATCGCTCAACTCCTCCCACACCTGCGGCAAAAATGTAGCCTGCCGGCCATCGAGCTGTAAAATCACACCGTCTTCACCGGGGCGGATTCTGCTTCTTAGATCCTCCACGTCGCTGTACTCGAGCTGCTTTGGCACTGTAAGAAGAGAGACCTCTATATCCACCTTTTCAAACTCTTCGGCACTGAGCGGCATGAACCTCGGGTCTTCAAATGCCGCCGCCTCCGCATTTGCGACAAGATCGTCGATCAGTGACCTGTGCGGAATTATGGAACCAATGCAGCCTCGAAGCTGTCCCCCTATCGTAAGCGTTACGAATGTCGCCTGCTTCTGCAGAAGCTCGGGGTGCTCTTTTGCCAGCTTCTCTTTATCTACCTGCGGTGCAAGCCCCAGTTTGGCGGCTATCGCCTGCCGCGCGATTTTTAGTAAAAGCTCTCCCATTTGAGTCTCCTTCTATAAACTATATTTAGTAGTATAGCATAATTTAAGGAGTTTTTAAAATTCAATCGTCCTCTTTTTTATCTCCGAAGGTCCTGACGAGCCCCTCTATCAGCTCCCTTTTTTCAGCTTCATCGAGTCTCGCCTCGGGATGAGCAAGCAGATAACCGAACGGCGGCATCTCGCCCTCTCGGACCTCTTTTGCCGCTTCATCACCTTCGTTCTCTTTCTGAACTCCCCACATGGATACGTTGAAGTGCTCACGCCCCTCATCTACATCGTATGTCACAAGCCATGATGCGGGAGCTATGCTGCTGTACCATGGCCATTTTGTCTCGTTCGAGTGGCAGTCTCCGCAGGCACGCATGAAGATCTCTTTGGTTCTCGGCGAATCCCACTTCGGCTCCGAGAGCACCCCGGGATTGGTGTGGTCCCTTCCATACGGCACGAACTGTATAAACACCGACAAACCGACAATCGTCAGAACCGCTTTCGTTTTGAGCTTCATCTAATCCCCTTTCCGTAAAGGCATAAAATATAAAAATATTTTATCTTGCTGCTTGATGATAGCACAACTCGGTTTCATTGCACTCATGGTCCCCTATGTTGAGCGGCCATCTTTACAAATAGCGGGATCTTCTCAGCGCGCGAAAACCTCTCTGTCTGTGAGCGGGTGGGCTGAAGGGTTGCGCTCTTTTTTTAGTGCCATATCTATCGGTTCCAAAGGAAGGTCGGGCGATGGTGAAGCTATGGTGCCGCTTCTTACACCGCTTTGCGGGGGGCGGTAAAGATGGAGTCCGCTCTCCTCCATCGCAAGACGCACAGGGGTAGCACAGGAGTATGTGGTTATGACAGCCTCTTTTTTCAGATGTGCGGCAAGGTCCGTAAAGTACTCTTTAGTCCAAAGAATCGGATTTTTCTTCGGGCTGAAGGCATCCTGGTAGACTATGTCAAAGGTCAGGTCCGTATTGCGCAGAAACTCCCTTGCATCGCCGAACTTCACCTCTATGAACAGCTGTTCATCTTCATAAAAACCTTTTTTCGCTATCGACTCTATAACCTCTTTAAAAGGGTGAAGGGCCACCGCATACGGAAAATCTACAAGCGATCGGACAAGCTCTTCATCCATCTCTGGAGAGGTAATATGAAGTTTCAGCGGCAGGTTTTTTTGACGAATGTAAAGGAGTGTGGTGAGTGTATTGTAGCCAAGTCCGAAACAGATATCCAGTATTTCGAGGCTCTTTTGGGCGGTGTCTACCAGGGAAAAAGCGGGCTCGACATGCTTTTTCAAAGACTCCTTCAGTGCCCCGTCTTTAGTAGAGTGGTAGCACTCGTCGAACTCTTCGGAGCGTGCGGTAAAGCTACCGTCGGCAGTCTCAACCAGCTCTTTTTTCACTATTCACTGTCTCAAAAACTCGCTTCATGAAGCTCTTTGAATCTGAAGCGCTCCATCACTTCATCGAGTCCCATGCCCTCTTCTGCGACAAGAACGAATATGCTCTCTTCCATCATCGGCCAGATCGGCTCGCCCTGCTTGGCAACGATCGCATAGTCTACAAAATCGTTTATATCCTCACGGCGCTCGAAACACTCTATACTCTTCACGACACCCTCTTCAAAAGTTATGAGCCCCCAGCATTTGGCCGAATCCATCGGGGCCACTTTCGCACTTTGGGTATCTCTTGAATCCAGTGGTATCTCTATCAGCATGAGGCTCCCTTTAATTTTGCAGGGTCGAGTTTCAGCTCCTCATTGTGCATTACTCCGATTCCGCGTTCAAGTACTCCGTTGGCAATCGCCTTCGCTTCATCCAGAGAGTGCATTTTGCAGCTCCCGCACTGGTAAATATTGAGTTCCGGAATATCCGCCATACTACGCACATTCATCACATCTTCCATGGATTCTTCCCACGCTTTCGCAACACGCTCCTCTTTGGGCTCCCCTATCAGACTCATATAAAAGCCTGTTCTGCATCCCATCGGTGACAGATCGATAATCTCCACATCATTCCCGTTTAAATGGTCCCTCATAAAGCCTGCAAAGAGATGCTCGAGCGTATGTATCCCTTTCTCACTCATCATCTCCCTGTTCGGGCGGCAAAAACGCAGATCGAATACAGTAATTACATCGCCGCAGGGCGTCTTCATTGTCTTGGCTTTTCGCACTGCCGGAGCCGGCATAATTGTATGATCTACGGTAAAACTCTCGAGTAACGGCATGAATATCCTTTTTGAAGTATAAACTAGCAACCAAAAGTTAAAATTTGGGTAATCCGCATATGCGGACAATATTAGATGCTATTGTAGTGTTTGCAGTTGAATCGGTCGGAAATCAAAAATTCTGGTTTTTAACTTTTAGTTTTTAGTTAGAAAGCCCCCTGCAGGGGGCTTGACCTTCAGTTTAGACTCCAGACTCTTCACGGCGCTGGAGATACTCCCAGTAATCATCTACACGTTTTTGCCACTCGTCGATCAGATATTCGTACTGTGGCTTGAACAGATGCTTGAAGCGGCCCTGTGCCCCCAGATAATCACGCACCGGAATTTTATTCTTCGGGCGGTAAGTAATGGTAAGCTTCGTACCGTTCTCTATCTCGTAAAGAGGGAATACCAGAGAGTCGGTAGCAAGATCCGATATGGCTATCGTATCGTCAGGCGCAAACTTCCATTCCGTAGTACAGGCACTCATGGCATTGATATAGACAGGCCCCTCGGTCGCAAACCCTTTTTGAATCTTCTTGATCATATCTTTCCACTTGTTGGGTGCAACCTGAGCGACATATGGAGATCCGTGGGCAGCCATTATCTGAACCATATCTTTTTTGTTCTTCTTCTCACCGTAGCTGACTCGTCCTGCTGGGGATGTAGTAGTGCTCGCGCCGATCGGCGTAGAAGAGCTGCGCTGCCCGCCGGTATTGGCGTAGACTTCATTGTCAAGACATACATACATCATATCATGACCGCGCTCGAAACATCCGGAAATCCACTGAAAGCCGATATCGTAGGTCGATCCGTCACCGCCAAATGCGATAAATTTAGGAGATTTGCCTTCGCATGAAGCCGGAAGTTTGCCTTTGCGCTTGAGCGTTTTATACATCGCTTCCGCACCCGCAATGGCTGTTGAGCTGTTCTCGAAACCGATGTGGATCCAGGATGCATCCCAGGATGTATAGGGATAGACCGCCGTACACACTTCCAGGCAGCCTGTAGAAGCAGAGAGCACCAGCGGATCGTTCGTAGCATTCAAAATCTCTCGTACGATAATCGAGTGCGCACATCCGGGGCATAGAAGATTGGCGCCCTCAAAACGGTCTGCAGAGGTTGAAAACTCTTTTAGGTTTTTTATCTTTTTCATTTCACTCATAGTGCGCTCCTCTTAATAAAACGACAGCTTGGGACCTCTTAGTCCTACAAACTGCTGAAGTGGTGTAGTCGGTCTGCCCTCTTTTGCATTGGCATCCAACTCTTTGAAAATCTCTTTGGCGTGCTCTATAGTGAAGTCACGTCCGCCGAGGCCGTATATATAGTTTGTAATAACCGGACGGTTGTCGCTTTGATACAGAGATGCTGTTACTTCGTTATAGAGAGCTCCCAGCGCTCCGTTAGGGCTGCTTCTGTCCAGACATGCCACAGCTTTGACCTTCGAAAGCGCTTTTTTTATCTGCTCGTATGGCCATGGGCGGAACAGGCGCGGAGAAACCACTCCAGCCTTGATCCCCTCTTCGCGCATCATTCTCGCGACCATTTCGGCTGTCTCTACCGTTGTACCGAGTGCGAGTATAGCCACTTCGGCATCATCCATCATATACTCTTCGACTATATTGTATTTTCGGCCGGTTTTCTCTTCGAATGCGTCAAAAACCTCTTCAACTTTTCCAAACACTTTGGTCATAAGATCGGCATGCTGGCGCGCCTTGTGCTCAAAGTGCCAGTCTTCTTCCGTCTGAACACCGTATGTGACCGGCTTCGCAAGATCCAGCATTGCATTCATAGGCTTGTACTCTCCTATAAAGCCGTATGCTTCGTCGTCACTTAACGGTTTTACATTTTCAGCCGTGTGTGATGTAATGAAGCCATCCTGATGAACCATAACCGGAAGACGAATATCAAGATCCTCTCCGACACGGAAGGCCATCAGCGTCAGGTCATATGCCTGCTGTGAGTTGAATGCATCAAGCTGAATCCATCCGCTGTCACGGCCCAGATACATGTCCGAGTGGTCGCCGTTGACGTTGAGCGGTGCTGCAAGCGCACGGTTTACGACTGTAAGAACGATAGGCAGACGCATACCGCTGGCCTGGTAGAGAACCTCCGCCATCAACGCAAAGCCCTGTGAACTTGTCGCTGTGGCTACGCGTCCGCCGGCAGCGGCAGCACCGACACATCCGCTCATTGCAGCATGCTCGGACTCTACCATTACAAATTCGCCGTCTATATATCCGTTGGCGAGAAAAGAACTATAATTTTGAACTATCGGTGTAGAAGGGGTAATCGGGTAGGCTGCGACAACGTCGACCTGTGCCTGGCGAAGCGCCTGGCTCGCCGCCATATTGCCATCCCAGACCTCCACTTCATTCAATTCCATTTTTTCAGCCATCTAACTCTCCTGTTACTCTTTCTCCGGCCACTGGGCCAGAGCGGTTTCATTTTCTATACGCTCTTCGAACATAAGCAGCGATTTCGGGTTGGTCGGGCAGACTTCCACACAGATTCCGCACCCTTTGCAGTGGTCGTAATCGACACCGATCATCTTCTTGTCTCTGGAGATGATCGAAACGTCGGGGCAGTAGATCCAGCAGAACTGACAGTCGATACAGAGATCCCTGTTGTATACAGGTTTTAGAACTCGCCAGTCACCTACATACGCTTCATGTGAATTTGTTTCGGCATAGGGGCGGTTCTCCGGCAGAACTTCGCACGCATCTTTCTCCATCTCTTCGTCAAACGAGAAGAGAATCGCTCCGGGGAGCAGTTCATCCCATCCAAGATACTTCATCTCATATTCCTTTACTTCACTGAATTGTACGCACGCTCTATCGCCGCCATGTTGGCATCGATGATCTTCTGCGGAAATTTGGAAAGCACACTCTTCATTGCATTCTGAAAATAGTCGAGTTCGAACATGCCTGAAACTTTCATCAGTGCGCCGAGCATCGGGGTGTTAGGAATCGCACGGCCGATTGTATCGAGAGAGATCTCCATACAATCTACCACATATACATCCTTCCCTTTGAGTTTCGGCTGTCCCGCTATAAGTTCATCCTTGCTCAGATGCGTAGTAATGATATATTTTGTGCTATCTTTTTCATGGGCCGTAATATCAGCCGTGTAGGTAAGGCCCGGGTCGATGACGAGCACATAGTCAGGATGCATGAACTTTTCATGGTTCAAAATCTCCTCTTCGTCAACTCGGTTGTAGGCCGTCATCGCCGCACCCCGTTTCGCCGATCCGTAAAATGCAAACGCCTGCACAAACTTTCCGGTTCGCGATACGACGTCCGCCAAACCTTTTGCGCCTGTAACCGCACCCTGTCCTGCACGAGAGTGCCAGCGAATTTCCAACATCGATTCTCCCTTCAAAAGACCAAAAAACTCTATTTTCAGATATAAGATTTTTTTGGCGCTTTTTATTTATATACTAAGGTATGCTAATTGTAATCAAGCCGCTCTTAAAGCAAGCTTTTTGCGGCAAAAGAAGGTAGAAAGTGATTTTGGGCGGTATATGGAGCCGCACTAATGGTTCTATAAGTACAATACGTGAAGAGGTGCCAATCTGAACTTAACGTTTTTTTTTGACAAGATCGCATATTCTTTCTACCGCACAAACGGCATTTTCGGCGACATAATCACAAGCACTCTCAAGCTCCGCCTCGCCTCCATATCCGCATGTAAGTGCAAAAGGGGTCACACCGGCAGCCTTTGCAGCATTTACATCCAGCAGTGTATCTCCTATCATCCAGCAGTTTTGCGACGTCCTTTTCAGCGCCTCCAGCGCTTTATGAAGGGGTTCCGGGTGAGGTTTGGGGTTTATTACATCCTCTCTGCCTATCAGTACATCAAAATGCTGCATTAACCCCATATGTTCAAGCAGCTCTATAGAGTAGCGTGCCGTTTTTGTTGTCACAACACCGAGCAGGGCAAACTCGCCCGCTCTCTCCACAGCCTCACGGGCCCCCGGAAGCAGCAGAGTCTTTTTGCGGCTTATCTGCCTGTAATGCTCTTTGTATGCTGCTACATGCTCCGCAACAGACCCGGACTCGACACCCAGAGTCTCAAACATCATATCGAGAGGATACCCGATAAGTTTTTTTATCTCCTCTTCGGCAGGACATCTCCCTCCGAAACTACCGAAGGCGAATGAAAAACTCTCCAAAATCGCTTCGGTGGAGTCTATCAGGGTTCCGTCAAGATCAAATAGTATTGTCACCGGCTCCTGCGGCAAACTATTGCCGGCTGACGTCAAGGCTTTATCCAGTCGATCTGGTTATGCATTATGCCGATTATCGAGGGGACAACAGGTGTGATTTTTCTGTTGACAGCGGTAATAGAGTCGGGAATATATAAAAATATGTAGGGTCTGTCGGCTGCGATAATATTGAACATCTTTCTATATATTTCGCCTACTTTTTTCAAATCTGTCAGTTTTTCGGCTCTCTCTATCATCTCATCTACTTTTTTGCTCCTGTATCCAACCAGATTGAAGCCGCCAAGCTTGTCCGAATCGGAATGCCACAGCGCATAAGCATCGGGGATGAGGCCGAGGCTCCATCCGAGGAGTATAACTTCGAACCTTCTGGGAGTTACGACGGTATTCAAAAACGCCTGCCACTCCATCGCGCGGATCTTGACCTTTACGCCTATTTTAGCCAGCTGGTGCTGGATTATCTGGGCCGCATAGAGTCTTGTGGTGTTGTTTGCGTTTGTAGAGATTGTAAATTCAAGCGGATGAGCTTCGCTGTAACCGGCCTGCAAAAGGAGCTCTTTTGCTTTTTGCGGATTGTATCCGCTTTTTATTATCCTATTCGGGTAGGCAAACGTACCGGGCATAAAAGGACCGTAACACACTTTTCCGTGCGAAAAGAAGAGTATTCGTATCAGCTCCTGTTTATCGATTGCCATATCCAGAGCCTTCCTTACACGCAGATCTCTGAACTTGGGCAGAGTGAGATTGAAACCCAAGTATGTATAGCCTCGGCCCTGCATCTGCACTATCCGGTAATAATCCGAGAAAGAGGGATCCAGTTGCCGCTCTCTTTGAAGAGGTGTAAGAGAGCCGATATCCAGTTTCTTCGCTTTCAGCATCAGAAACTGGGTTGTCGGGTCCGGCATGAAGTGGTAATGAATCATGTCTATATTTGGTCGGTGTTCGAAATAGTCGTCATTTGCCTCCAAAACAACATCACCTGAGTTTTGCATACTCTTGAGACGATAAGGACCCGTACCGACCGGCTCTCTGTTCAGATCGGAGGTCATCGGATCTTTGACATCTTTCCAAAGATGTCTGGGCAGAATACCCATCATCCAGATCGAGAGCGCCTTGAAGTAGGGCTCCTTGTATGTTACCTCTACTCTCAACGGATCAAGAGCTCTGACAGACTTTACATATCTGAAATCGCTTGCGTAAGGAGTAAAGATTTTGGATGATTTCAGAAGTGAGAAGGTAAATACGACATCCTTGGCCCCAAAGGGCTCTCCGTCATGCCACTTCACCCCTTTTTTTAGGAGAAAAATCAGTTTGACTGGTGATTCAAACTTCCAAGATTCAGCAAGATCACCTACTATTTGAGCGTTTTTGTCAAATTTAACCAGGCCGTTGAAAATCCATCCGCTGATCTCTCCGCTCGCACTGTCTGTTGCAAGAAGCGGATTGATCCGGCTTGGGTTTGCACCCAGAGCCAGATGCAGTGTGGATGCGTAAAGATGCAGAGGAAGGAGAATCGCCAGCAGCAGCCTGATCATCGCGACGGAGGAACAAGCGGTTTATTGTGCCTGCGCCAGTTAAGTATACCGCCTTTGAGCTCATATACCTTCTTGTAGCCCATTTTGTCGGAGAGAAAATCTCCGAGCATTTTGGTCCTGGATGCAGATCTGCAGACAAGAATAAAAGGTTTCTCTTTATTGATTCCCAATTTGGAGAGTCTTTCCAAAAATGATTTAAGGTCATATCTGCCGGACCGGTCGAAAAACATAATGGTATGGCTGCCTTTGATGACTCCAGTTTCATGCCATTCAGACGGGGTCCGAATATCTATAACAGGTATTCCCCCATTTTTGGCAATATCAAATTTTTCAATGTCGAGATCCTTGACACCTGCAAAAAGAGAGAGTGAGAAAAGAAGTAAAAGAAATATATTTTTTTTCATGATTTGTCTCCCCCGGGAAGCCCCGGGAAAAAAATGGTTAACGTTTAGAGAACTGAGGACTTCGGCGAGCTTTGTGCTTACCGTATTTTTTACGTTCGACTACACGCGAATCTCTTGTCAGGAGTCCATTCGGTTTGAGAGTTTTTCTAAACTCTTCGTCAAAAGCTACGAGTGCTTTGGAGATTCCGTGCTTCAGTGCATCGGCCTGTGCAGAGTAGCCTCCGCCGAGTGTCTGGGCAACGATATCCACACTTGTCTCCTGCTTTGTAAGAAGAAGGGGCTGCATCACTTTTCTCTTAATAGCTTCGTGACCGCCGAGCCACTCGTCAAGGCCCATTCCGTTTATTGTCATTTTTCCGCTGCCGGGCTTAAGCCAGACTTTGGCAACAGCGCTTTTGCGTTTTCCGGTTGCATAAACATTTGCCATATTAGTTATCCTTTGCTTTCACTTGTGCTGTGTGCGGATGTTCATTTCCTGCATAGACACGCAGTTTTTTCAGCATGGAACGTCCGAGCTTTGTTTTGGGCAGCATTCCTCGTGCCGCAAGTTTAAAAAGTTTTTCCGGGTTTTTCTCTACAAGCTCGCCCAGCTTTTCACTCTTGACACTTCCAAAATATCCGCTGTGTCTGTGGTACTGCTTGTCCTCAAGTTTGTTTGCTCCTGTGAATCTCACTTTGGAGGCGTTGATGACTATAACATGGTCACCGCAGTCAACATGTGGAGTAAAATAGGGTTTGTGTTTTCCGCGAAGATAGGTTGCAATCTCTGTAACCAGTCGTCCGAATGTTTTTCCTTCTGCATCGAGTACGATCCAGTCACGCTCAACCTGAGCGCTGTTTACCATCTTTGTCATTTTCATGGTAGTTTGACCTTTAAAAAGATTTGAACGAAGCGATTGTAGGGTAAGTTAGATTAATATTTGCTTAATTTCAGTATTTTATAAGCTTTTTCTCCGAGGTTTAAATTCAGATAACACGGCATTATAAAAAACGGTATAAAAGGGTGTTTATCAACTATGCTCTTTTACAAAGGTTTTATACTTTTTATACCCTTCATCCCCGTTTAACTCTACTTTTGTCACAATATTCCAGCGTCCGCTCTTTTTCAGGGTAAACTCTTCGCTGTAATATGTACCGTTTTTGTAGGTAAATTTTTTCAACTTTATATCATGCTGAGTGCTATCCGGTCTGGTAATCAAAACAGTGATTTTTGCACCTGAGACAGGAGTATCTTCCTTGCTCAAAACCCTTACTTGAACCAGGTTTGTACCAAGTTTGAATCTATTCGAGTCAAGAACTATTCGGTATTTCGCATCGAAGAGCTGCTGTTTTTCAAGTATTTCGTTGATATTTTCATCAACGTCCTGATATTTCATCATATAGCTGTTTTCAAGCTGAACAGGATTTTTCATTGCGATTCTGATAGTCCAGGCGGCAAGCATTACCACAGTAAGTATCATCCCCACAATTGCATAGGGCCAGAAGTTGATCTCTTTCTTTTTAGGACTCTCCACGCTGCTTCCTCACCTTGAAATATATATACTGAATAAGAAAGAATGCAAGTATTCCGTAAAAGATCCAACGAATATATTTAAAACTCTCTTTACTTCCGCTTCCTATACTCGTATCAAGCTTTACACCTTTGCTATGTGCAACCTGATCGACTATATCCGCATAACCGTTAAATATTGCAACCTCGTTTTTTACTTTCTCATTTTTGCTGAAAGCAGGACTCATAACCGGTTTTATGGTACCCCGCCACGGCAGCGGACTGAGAATCTGTTCAATATCAATAAGTTTCTTGGCATTTTCGGATGCAAAAATATTCACGGCTGTCGGCTTCATGGAAAAGTAGAGAAGTATATACTCCGAATATTTTTGTTTTATAGGTTCAATTACATCTACAGGCTTTGTTGCATTGAGTTCAGCGACTGCAGCTACAAAAACCGGAACTCCGGTCTTTTCATACAGTTCAGATCCCATCTGTTGTAATTTTTCAACCTCTTTGGGCGGCATTACACCATCGTTTTTTAAAACGAAATCTACTTTTGCAAAGAGCAGGGAAGGTAAAAGAAAAAGAAGGAACAGGGAAGGCAGAGATACCTTCCCTTTTACACTGTCGGCTCTATTCAACGATTAACCGACAAAGGCGTGATTTGCAGTAAGAACTGCCCAAAGCGTAAACGCCGCCATAATTACCATTCCCCAGCCCAGAACTTTATCCATAATCTGAATCATCTCTCACTCCTTTTGCGTTATTGTAACATTTTTATCGGCTCTTTTTCAGCCTCTTTTGCACTATATCCCACCTCGGATATACAAACACCGTATGCCTGGTAACAGATA
>CAYZMY010000023.1:0-14614 GCA_964479605.1 uncultured Campylobacterales bacterium
GATACCCATGCGGTACTAAACAGAATCAAAGAGCTGAGCTCTGTATACCTTCCGGCATGGAGACCGCAAGAGGGCGAGCCGGGCTGGGCCGTGGCTCGTATATACGCCATGATGCATGAGGCGCTCGGCAGCGAGGCTGATGCCCTTTTGCAAAAGCTCTTTATCGCATATCTGGATGAGCTCGGTTTCAGGCAGGCACCGGCAAAGGCCGCTGCGGCTCCGGTCGTTTTCAAACTCTCCAAAAGCTTCAAAGGGAGTGTAAATATACCGAAGGGCACCGCTCTTGAGAGCGATACGAAAGTACGCTACGAAACAGACCGCGACTTCACTGCTGTTTCGGCCAAAATATCAGCCATTCTGGATCTGAACCCTGTACGAAACGAAGTGACAGATGTTACTGAACCTCTGCTCTCACAAAACGGTGCTACACTGCTGGAGTACGGAACAGCGGCCTCACAGTACATATACTTCGGCGATGACGAACTCTTTCGCATACACCGCTTCGCAGGCGACACCGACGCCTACCTCGAGTTTCTGGTTCCCTTCAGGGGGGCGGCGGCATGGGAGTACTGGGGCGAGGCTCCCGGCGATTCCGAGCCGGCATGGCACCCTTTCATATTTGCCGGAAACGACCTGAACAAGAAAGGCAATACAGCTACGGTAAAGAGGAAGATAGCAGATATCGAAACCTACTGGATCAGGGCTAAGCTTAACGGAGCGGTGGAGAGTATCTCGGACTATGCGGTCAGTTTCAAGAGCCGCTCCGGTGTAGATGCTCTCTACCATAACGATGTGGCGATAGACCCTTACAGAACGATCTACCCGTTCGGACGCCTCCCGCAGCGTAATGACACCTTCTACATAGCTTCATCCGAGGCCTTTTCGAAGCGCGGAGCCGTAGTAGGTGTAGATTTCGGCGGTTCCAAGATGAGTGTAGAGTCGGACGGTACGGTGAAATTCGGCACCGGGATCGTGACGTTCGAATACTTCAACGGCTCTTCGTGGAAACCTCTTCGGGTGGAGGAGTACGGGACATTCGGTTTGAAGGCGGAGAGGGAGTGCGATCTGAGTTTCAGGGTCCCTTTCGATCTTGCCGAAACATCTGTAAACGGAGATAAAAACCTATGGATCAGGTGCAGGCTCGTGGGCGGAAGCTACACCTGCTCGGATGGAAGTACCGGCCTCTCACTGAATATTCCCTCCTTCAATGCGATAGATATTTACGTAAAAGAGTTCTCAAGGCGCCCGCACCGCCTTGTTCGTGAAGCACACGGTTCGTTTGAGGATCTTGTCGCATCGGGAGACTGGAGAGAGCCGTATGCGGTGGTGGCAGCTGAAAAAGCTGTCTATATCGGCTTTGACGCACCGTTTGAAGAGGCAGGCCCCATATCTCTCTTTTTCATGCCCAAAGAGGCTGCAGATGTGCCTAAACGTGTTTTGGAGTGGTCCTACTCGAGCGCAGACGGGTGGAGTCCCCTGCCTGTAGAAGACGGCACCAACGGCTTTGTACAGAGAGGCTTCGTTCAGTTCATCGCCCCTCCGGCGCAGTCAAAGACGAAATATTTCGGCAGGGAACTCTACTGGGTAAAGATAGAGTTTCCTTCGGAAGCGAATAATGTAGAGGTGGAAGGGGTATATCTAAACTGCGTTCCGGTCACGCAGTCCGTGAGTGTCGAAAACGAGATTTTAGGTTCAAGCGACGGCTCCGCCTCACAGCGTTTCACTCTTGCGCACACACCGGCTTTCGAACTGGAAGTGTGGGTGCTTGAACCGAAGCGGCCTGCAAGCGGATTGTGGCTGGAGGATAGGTTCGGCGAAGGTTACCGTGTATTGTGGAAAGGTGTAAAAAACCTTGACCTCGTCGCGGCAGATGCCAGGTGTTACAGTTTCGACAGCTATTCGGGAGAGATAAGCTTCGGAGACGGTGTTCACGGTATGATTCCGCCGATCGCGAAAAACGGCATAACGGCCTCATACCGCTACGGCGGAGGTTCAGCGGGCAATGTAAACAGCGGCAAGATAACGAAGCTCGCCGATACTCTTTCGTATATCGATAAAGTGTTCAATCCCGTTCCTGCGGAAGGTGGTGCCGACGCTCAGAGTCTCGAATCGCTTATGCGCACGGCGCCGCTGCGGATAAAACACCGTTATCGGGCAGTAAGAAGCGAGGATTACGAGGCTCTGGTAATGGAGTCTTCGAGCGATGTCGCGAAAGTTGAGGTGGTACCGGGTATCGGAAGGGTAGATCTTTTCATCCTTCCATACGGCGGTGAGGCGAAGCCTCTGCCGAGTATAAAACTCGTCAAGAGAGTAGAGGAGTATATAGGCTCTCACGCGCCGGCCACAGCAAAAACAGGTGTCATGCCTCCGATCTACGTTCCGGTTGATGTCGATATTGAAGTGCTTACCGGAGAGTGGAGCCTGGCTGCGCGCATCAGACATGAGCTCACAAAGAGAGTCGAGAGATTCCTTCATCCGCTCGAAGGCGGCAGAGAGTCGGGAGGGTGGGAGTTTTCCGAGGCTCCTTCCGTTGCGGATATCATCGCTCTCGCAGGCAATATAGAGGGCGTGGAAGGTATAGTCTCTATGAAGATATCGGTTGCAGTTCCGAATGACGATATCGTGGAACTTTCGCTGGGGGATAACGAGACGGTTACATTCGAGCCGGGCTGGATGGTCTGCAGCGGCGAACATACGATTCGCATAAAGGGGGTATGATGGGACTCAAGATTCCGAATCTGGATACTCAAAAATATGAGATGCTTATGCAGGACGCTATGGCGAAACTGCCTTCATTCTCAGGAGAGTGGAACGATTTCAACAGTTCAGACCCGGGCATTACCATACTGGAGCTGCTTGCGTGGTTTGCCGATATCGACTCATACCGCTTCAACAGGATAAACGAGAGACACCGCCGTGCCTTTTTGAAGCTTGTCGGCCTGGAGCCGCAGCCGAGCAGGCCCTCTTCTGTACTTCTTCGTTTTGAGAGCAAAGGAGGCAGTACCGTTGTTAAGGAAGGTACGAAGCTCTTTGGAAACGGTTTCCCTTTCCGGACAGAACGTAAACTGAACCTGTCAGGTGCAAAAATCGGCTCCATAGTTACGAGCGGTTTCGGCAAAGATATAGCTGTTATTCGAATGCCATTTTACCCTTTCGGCTCTTTTATGCGGGAGGGCTCCGGCTTTACGATAACTTTAAAAGAGGCTGTTTCGGCAAATGTGCGCATCTATTTCAGAGTGCGAGGCATGGGGCTCTTCTCAGGTGGAAGCGATAAAAATATTTCATGGAAATGCTGCACGGGAACTGTTGAATGCAGCAAACCGCCGTCCAAGTGGCAGGATGCTTCTGTGATTGATGACTCCACAAACGAGCTTCGGCAAAGCGGTTTCATTGAATTCTCGCTTCCGGCAGGCACACAGAAGATAGCCGGTATTCTTAACAAAAAGGATGGTTACGAAAATCTGCCGCTCATAGAGGCTATTGTCCCCGACTCCGTATTTGCAAAACAGATCGAAGATGTGAAGAGGGATCTGGGTGTAAGCAGCGGTTATGTGAACCAACTCTTCTCGCTGGAGGAGGAGTTCGATCCTGCGTCACTGAAGGTCAAGGTGGGGCAGAAAGTGTGGAGGCGTGTCGAAAATATAGAAGCCTTCGGGCCCGATGACGAGGTTTATACCCTCATCGGCGACACTCTGCAGTTTGGAGACGGAGGATACGGCAAGATTCCTCCTCGGGGTAAAAAGATAAGCTGCAGCTACCAAAAAAATGAAGGAAGCGGAGGAAATATCGGCAAAGAAGCATCGTGGCTGTCCGAAGATGACCCTTTTGACTTTTTTGTGGAAAACCCGTTCGAAGCCGATGGCGGAGAGGATGCGAAGGGGATTGACGAGCTTTTCGCTTCTTACGATAAAAGGCTCAGGCAGATAGATCGGGCGGTTACAGCAAAAGATCATGAAGAGCTGGCACTCAAGACTCCCGGCACCGTACTTGCAAGAGCCGTGGCCGATGTGGACAAAAGCAGAAACCGCATAACGTTGACTCTAATACCCCAAAGCGAAATAAAAAGACCGCAGCCGAGTGATGCCACACTTGAAAAAGTTCATGATTTCCTCGAGCACAGGCGCCTTCTGACGACAAAAATCGCTGTGGCGAAACCTCTTTATGCCGAAGTTTCCGTCTTTGTCGCGGTCCATTCGCGCTCATTCGATGAAAAGGGTGTAAAAGAGCAGATAGTGAAGCGGCTCGATAGATTTTTGCATCCGCTTTACGGCGGAAAAGAGAATAGCGGCTGGATAGATACGAAGACCCTATATATTTCGCAGCTCTATCTGGAACTCTCCTCCATAGATCAGATAGCTTCCATAGACCGCATGATGGTGACTGTACGATACCCTGACGGTAAGATCGTCAGAAAAAAAGAGGGGAAGATAGAGGTTCCGGGCGGTGTTATCTTCTCATCCGGCAGACACAGTGTCAGTCTGAGTGTACCGGCTGTCGGAGAGTGCGGAGGAGACATATGAAAAAGATGCAGGAAAACTATTTTGTCAAGCGATATACCGAACCGTTGAGTATCGGCTTCAAACTGCTCTACCGTCCTGAAGATGAGATTCTGCTTCCGCCTGAACAGTTTGGCGAAAAGAGCAGGGTTTTGGACTTCTGTGTCGCTACAGAGCCGTGCATAACCGTTGTGATGCTGGTGGAGCTCTCTGACGACGATAATAACAGGATAAAAAGGTTCTATCTATACGATACGGAAGAGAAAAACTTCAGGATGCTCCCTTACATTTTCGAAGGGGCGCAGCCGCTGCAGTTCGCATACCGGAAAGAGATGCTTGTGCTGCGCTATAAAAAACGTGTAGATATCGTCTCGGTCAGAAGCAGCAGCGTAGTAACCGTCAGAAAAGAGGTACTTCATGCTGAAGCGGGTGACAGGGTATATCTGCTGGATTCACAGAGGGACAAAGTCGCCGCATACGGGTACGACGGTACGCATGAGGGCGACATAGTATCACCGGACACCAGAGAGATCGTCGCGATCGACTATGCAAAAGGACTCCACTTTCTTACACACGACAATGCCAAACTCTTTCTCGATTCAAAAGAGTGCCCGGGAGCCGATGTGAATATCGTCGACAGCTTCGCATGGCTGGGCAAGGAGGAGTTTCTCTTCTGCGGAGGAAAAGGAGTTTTTCACTATGCGGACAAAGAGAGTAAAGAGATTGCAAAAGAGTGTGACGGTTTCGACAGTGACTGCCTGAAAAACCTCTGGCTGCTTGAAAACGGCAGGATTTTCAAGTTCGGACGCATACGCTTCTATGACGAGAAGTTGGAGCAGACAGTCGTTTTTGACAGCTTCAAAGAGGATACGGTCTGGAACAGGCTTCTGCTCGATGCCGAGATCAAAGAGCACACCGGCGTGGAGATTGAGGTTATAAGCGATAGCAAAACAGAACGTTTTGCAAATGCGGAAGAGATGCTTCTTTACGGTCACAGAGGGCAGAAACTGACCCTGAAAATCACTCTTGCCAGCGATGCCGAACGCACCTCTTCGCCACAGCTTTACAGCGTAAAGACGATTTTCGACGCTACCTCGTATATAGACTATATGCCTGCATTCTACAAAGAGGAGCCGGAAACGCTGCATAGGTTTCTTTCGATCTTTCAGAGCATCTCCGGCAATCTTGAAACCGAGGTGAGCGGTCTGTGGAAGATGCTCGATACGGAACTCTGTGATGAATCGTTTCTATCCTGGCTCTCCGGCTGGCTCGGGCTTCAAAGAGATTACCGCTGGCCGGAACAGAAATGGCGCGAATTTTTACGGGAGGCACCTGAACTATACGCAGTGAGCGGTACCAAAACAGGGCTGGAGAAACTGTTGGAAATTTATACGGGAGCTGTTCCTGTCATAGAGGAGTACGACGAGCCCGGCAGATATTTTTTCTTCTGTGTGCGCATAGATCCGGATGCGATCGACGAAGGAGCCGACATAGAAGTGATACGTGCGATAGTGCAGAAGTACAAGCCGGCACATACAAAGGCCAAGGTAACGGTCGGTTACGAACTCGACGAAACACCGCAGATCGTAGTCGGCAAATCGGTATTGCCGTTTAATACCGTAATTGAAAACGAGAAGGAGTAGAAAATGGCTGAAGAGATATGCAAAACAAATCCCGATGACGGAACGCTGCGCGGAAGAAAGCTGAAACGCAACAACTATTTCACCGGCAAGAGGCTGGATGTAGAGGATTTCAACGCGGAACAGACCTATCTTATACAGAAGGTCAGACGTCTGGGCGCCCATCTTTTCGGTGCCGGTGTGATTTCAGGGCTCAAGATAGAGAAAATCGAGCCCAAAAAAAGAGCCCTGACGGTAGGTGCAGGCTCCGCGGTAGACGGGAGCGGCAATCTGCTTGTTGTCCTGAATAGAAGAGTGTTTACTCTTGAAAGAGAGATAGTGCCGGGCGACTACATCTACCTTGAGTATACGGAAGAGGGGAGAGACAAGGTTGGAAAAGAGGGTAAAGAAGATTGCAGCGACGACTGCTGTTTCGACAGGATCGAAGAGGATGTCAAAATCGTGCTCGATAAGAAGCTTTATGACTTCGAGCCTGCCGATATATGCGATGGGATTAATGCCTCTTCACTCCCCAATATGCCGAGAGTACTGCTTGGACAATACAACAAAAACGGCGGCATAGACTACTCCGATGTCGTTGCACTCCATAAAAACAGCGAGATTTCGAAACTGCTGTGCAAAATCTCCGAGATGTATGTACGCTCTTTAAACGGTCTTGGCGGAGACCTCTTCGCGGTATCTTCCGTAAACGAGGCCAAACCCGACAACAACGGGCATATTGAGCTTGAAGGCGGCAACAACATCACTGTCGAAAGTGAAGGGAACAGGCTTAAAATCTCCTCCAAAAGCGGTCTCTACGCCAGACATTTCAGGACGATAAAGGCTCAAGATTCCATAGTCATTGCGCACGGCCTCGGAAGCTTTCCCTCCGTCGATCTCTACAAAAGGGTCAAAGCCTATCTAAATCTCGACAAAAAGAGAGAGGTGTTCGAAGCGTTGAGCCGAAAAGAGATCTACAAGATGGCGAAAGAGTCGATGATGGAGCCTGCCGAGCTGGAAAAGGAGCTTGGCGCCAAGAGTTTCAAAACGTTCATGGAGGACTACAATGAGAAGAAGGTTTCCGCCAGAAGAAAGAAAATTTCACCTAAAAGCAGAATGAAAACGGCGGAAGTCCTGAGCATGTACAGAGTGACCGAACTCTCTTCCAAAATGCACAGAGCGGCAGATCTGGAGATAGGAAGGGTAATAGACGATATATACGTAATGCCGAGGTACTATTTTGAAAAAATAGTAGGCTCCGGAGAGCAGAATATGAACCTCAAGGTGACCCATTTAAGCACAAATACGCTGAGAATAAAAAATCAGGGTAATGAAGATATCCCGATTATGATAATTCTAAACGCATAAACTCAGGAAAAGAGAATGACGCTTCCGGCAAGAAAGAGCACTAAAGAGGGGGCAAAGAAAAAAGAGAGTATCTCTGCGCCCAAAAGAGAAGAGAGTGCTCAGCCGGTAAAGAAGCGTCAGGCGGTTCCGATGCAGAGCGCATTGGGCAACCGAGCCATAGAACAGATATATAAAGCCCGCAAAAAAGAGGATGAACGAAAGCGCAAAGAGAGAAAAAGCGCCGAGAAAATAACTCCTTTAAAAAGAGAGAAAAAAACTGCTGAACCTGCCAAAGTGGGGCTGAAACTGCCCGCTTCAAAAGCTGCCGCCGCCGAAAAAACCGAAAAACCGAAAAAACTCGCTCTAATCGGCGACTCCGTGAAGATGATAGAGACCTTTGCGGACGCCTCCGCCTCCCAGATCGCATCTTCTTTGCCGCTGCTTGGAAAACTTCTGCCCAAAAAGCTGGAGAAAGAGAGAGTCGAGACTATCAAAAAAGCGCCTAAACTAGTCGCAGAGCTGAAAGGAGAGGCTGGAGGCAGAAAGAAGAAGCTTGTAAAAGTGAGCGCAACCGCCAAAAAGGTGCTTGAAGGCACTGAAGCGGAAACCGAAGAGGCCAAGGAGAAGCTACCTGAGCACCGCGACTTCTCTCCACCCGTGAAGAATGAGAAGATTTTAGGAAAACTGGCAGAGAGGAGCTTCAAAGATTTCGTAGGGTGGTTCAAGAGCCATTTCAGATCTTTTTTGAACTCCATACACACTACAGACCCGGGGCTCAACACCAAAGCGGGAGTAAAACCGAAAGTCAGACTGGAAGGCAGAAGCGACCCGGCCCGCAGCGACAAAGATGAGGCCGAAGCCAAAAGTGTTCTCTTCACCGAGCGCGACAAAGAGAGTGAAAAGTTTCTGAAAAACCCCGGCCAGGAGCGGATTCGTCCCAAAAGAGTTGAAAAAGAGTTCAAAGCGGAACCCTCTCCCAAAAAAGTTGAGCCCGTAAAGAGCGAAGAGAGTGAGGGAATGAGGGACTATTTGCAGATGCCTATTCCCAAATCGGTGCGTGATAAAGCCGACGAACTGCTTAAACCAGTGCTAGAGGGTGGACTGAAAAAGCTTGTCAAAGAGGCGAAAAACTCTGAGAAAAAGAGAGACGAAGAGAAAAAACGCGAAGAGGAGAAGAAAAAAAGAGAGGCCCGGGAGCTGAACAGCCGTGCACAAAAAGAGCAGGAAGATGTCGTCATGGAGGGCAGGCGCAATGTGGCCGGCGAACAGCAAAGAGGTATAGAAGAGGCGCACAAAGCGGCGGATGAGTTTTCAAAAGATAGTGCCAAAGAGCGCAAAAAGACAAAGAAGAGCGTTAAAGATAGCGCAAAAAAAGCGGAAGAGGATGCAGGCAAAGAGATAAAAAAAGGGGAAAAAGAGGCCGAGGATCTGAAAAAAAAAGGTGAGCAGGATGCCGCCAAAAAGAAGAGAGAACTCAAAGAAAAGCAGCGTGACAAAAGCTGGTGGGATCGAGCAGTCGATGCTATTAAGAGTGTGGTGAAAGCGATTACAAAGGCGATAGACAAGATATTTACTGCAGTCAGGAAAGCTGTCAAAAAAGCGATCGACAAAGCGAAGAAGCTGGCTATCGGTCTGATCAACAAAGCCAGAAAATTCATTTTAAAAAAGCTTGAAGCTTTCAGAAAGTGGGCCAAGAAGATGGTGAACCGCTATCTGAAGAAGTATTTTCCAGCACTTGCCAAGAGGATAAACAAGGCTATAGACAGATTCGTGGACAAGGCAAAAAAGGTAGTCAACAAAGTGGCAGACGGGCTGATAGCCGGTGTCAAAGCACTTGCCGATGCACTCTCAAAAGTGCTCGACAAGATTCTTTCGGTTTTTCAGACCGCACTCAAGGCTGCTGTTCAGATTGCGGGAGCGGTGCTTACAGGCGACTTCGCAGAAGCTTTGAAAATCGCGATACAGGCTGCATGTGATATCGCAGGAATAGACTCGAAGCCCATATTCGGCTTTTTAAGAAGAGCCGGTGCTCTCTTTTTGAAGATACTCAAAAACCCGGGCAGATTTTTCAAAAATCTGGCCAATGCTGTCGGCGGGGGTGTGAGAAATTTTGCAAAAAATATCAAGAAGCATCTTATAAACGGGCTCTTCGCATGGCTTACCGGAGTTCTTTCGGAGGCACAGATAGAGCTTCCCAAGCGATTCGACGCCAAAGGGATCTTCTCTCTGGCTATGCAGATACTCGGTCTCACGTACGCCAACATAAAAGCTAGAATCATCCGCCGCTACCCTCCGGCACAGGGGGTTATAGAGAAGCTTGAAAAGGGCTTCGAGATCATAAAAGAGCTTGTCACCAAGGGTCCCTCGGCACTCTGGAAAATGGTCGCTGACAGCTTGCGCAACTTCAAGGAGATGGTGATATCCGGGATCAGAAACTTCGTTATCACCACACTGGTAAAAGAGGGCATACTCTGGCTCTTGAGTCTGCTCAATCCCGTATCGGCCATCGTAAAGGTCATAAAACTTCTCTACGACTTCATCATGTTTCTCGTGGAGAGTTATGAGCAGATAAAGTCGTTTGTAGTATCGGTCTACAACTCCATTGCCGCTATTGCCGCCGGCGCATTGGGCCCGGCCAAAAAGGCGGTGGAGGCTTCACTGGCCAGAATTTTGCCGGTGGCCATCAACCTGCTGGCGAGACTGGCCGGTCTGGGGGGCATCGCCAAGACGGTCAGAAAGATCATTGCTAAGGTGAGCCGCCCTGTTAACAAAGTTATAGACAAGATTATCGACAAAGCGGTCGCTTTTGCGAAAAAACTGCTCGGAAAAGGAAAACGCGGATTTAAAAAAGTGCGTAAAAAAGCGAAGAAAATAGTATATGCCATTAAAAAGAGAATCGGCAGGCCCATCGCCTTTTTGGCCGGAAAAGAGCGCCACAGGCTCTGGATAGAACGCAAAAAGGGAAGGGCAGTACCGATGGCAGCGAGCAGGCCGCAGCCGGTTGTCGTCAAGCTCAAAAGGTGGAAAAGAGAGATCGGCAAACTGCCCCAGCCCCACCAAAAGCGAGCTGAGAAACTTATTGAAGAGGCTCTCGGTTATCTCAAAAATCTGGATACTAAAGCCAATACGGAAGTTCACATTCAAGAGCAGGCATTAAAAGATAAAAAGGTGACTCAAAGCGAGGCTAAAAAGGCCCGGGATGCAGAAAGCAAAACAGTTCAGAGTGAAAAGGACCTTGTTAAAGTTTTAAAAGAACTGCTGCCGCTTTTCGAGAGTGAAGCAGGAGAGCTTGAGAAACGTTTCGAAGCGGAACTTGCCAAAATGCACCCGGCCGCGCACACTCTTTTGCTGACACAGCTACGTAAGCTGAAGACGAAGAGGATTCGCAACTGGGAGACTCTGCAAAAGAGGCTAAAAAGCTCAAAGAGTTTCAGCACACTTCTCGATAAACCGCTTTCAAGCAGACATATGTACGGCCGGTCGGTGCAGAAGCATGAAGCTCATGAGGCACTTGAGAGCGCAAAAAAGAAGAAGCCTCAGCAGTGGCAAAAGTACATAAACAAAAATCCGGACAAAAATGAAAAAGAGTTCATATCTGCAAGAGTAGGCGTGATACACGGGAAAAATACAAAAAATATAATCAAAGCCTTTGAAAATCTGAAAAACTATATATTCGATGTAAGCAAGCGCGACAGTGTAGTCGGAAGTCTGAGGGAGTATTACGAAGCCGCTTTGGAAAAAAGCTCCTCTAAAACACATACAGATTACGAACCAAAGATCGATAAAAATGCAATAAAACTGGAAAACAATATTTTTTCCATTGAGTACAGTTATACTTCCGAGCAGCACAAAGAAAAAAAATTCAGAGTAGAGTTCGATTTCAGCAAAATAGATGTGCAGGCTGAGACAACACAGACTGTCCACGGAGAGAAACTCATGATAAAAGAGTCCGGCAGCCGGGGAAAAACAGTTCCATCGGGAGAGTTGAAGGATTTTGAAAAGTATGGCGGAAAGGAGATATCTAATAAAGATAAGTTCCTGAAACTGGAGTTTCTCAGAAGCTTCGTCAAAAAGAGACTCGAAGAGAAAAATGCCGGCGAGAATAAGCTGAAAAGAGCTGCTGAAACAAGCAGCATGAAAAAACTTCTAGAGATGCTCGACAAGGAAGAGCAGGATAAATTTGATGCTGAGTTCAACTCTTTCAAGGCAGGGATGAAGAGACTTGGTGACAAACAGAGATTTGACAGTGCACACCTGCTTGCCGACTGGTTCGGAGGATCAGGGTACGAAAAAGCTCTGAATCTAGTGGTTACGAGTGCTGAATACAACCGTGTGGTAATGGCAGATGCCGAAACAAAGATTGCGGATGAGGTAAAAAAGGTCTCTCCCGTAACCGTTTTCGATCTGACCGTTGCGGCAACGTGGGATCAGCTAAGCGACACAGAGGTTAAAAACGCTGTCAATGCACCGTCAATCAACAAACAGATAAAAAGCAAACTCCATCTTGAACCTGATGAAAGTAAAAATATGGCAGAAGAAGCGGCAAAAGAACTATACTCGATTCTTTCATCGAAACAGGATCCAAGGCGTGTACTGCGTGTAAGATATTACGGCGGCAAGATCACGCACCCGGTAGAAAAACAGCTGACAGAAAGGGCAATAGGATGCGACATATGGATGAGCAGCTTTTTTAAATTTGACAAAAAAGAGAAGTGCTATCTGTAGTGGACTTGTACAGGAACTTGAAAATGAAGCGTAAAAGAGTTATAATATTTTATATCCGCGATTGTCAGAGCAGGTTGTATGGATAAGTAGCAGTGTGAACCGTGGAATGGAAACAAAAGAGCAGAGATTTCATATCACTTGATCTGGTGTCATGGTAACAGCTGAAAGTTGTCGACGGAAGTGAAGAACTTTCGATGTGAAGATGGTCGTTCATTACGTTCATCATGCGTTTGGGCACAAGTCCCTTTTAGTGTGAAGTTCGGAAATGTCGTCTGTCAACATATTCGTTAGAACCGATCTGAAAGCGGTAACCATAGGCTTCATGCGTCAGATACCTGCAATGTCGGTCGTGTTGGGAGGTTAGCCCCTCCCGTCCTATTTCAATTCAAAATCCTTCTCCTTTATAGTTTTTCCGCTTTTAAGCATCTCTTCTTTAACCCCTTCGAATATATTAGCCATGGAGATTTTTTCACCTGAATCGGCCGCTTTGAATGCTGCATAAAGAGCTGCGTTTCTAATGCCGGCTCCGCTTAGCTTGAAGCGCTCCGCAAGAAGCGGAAAGTCTATATCTTCCAGCGGCATGGAGCCTCCTGAGAAGATCTTTTTCCATATCTCTTCACGCTCACTGAGTCCGGGCAGCGGAAAATCTATGATGAAGCGCATTCTTCGTATGAAAGCTTCGTCTATATTTTTTCTGAAATTGGTGGCGAGAATAACCGGTCCGTCGTAACTCTCGATTTTTTGCAGCAGATAGCTTACCTCCACATTCGCATAACGGTCGTGTGCATCTTTTACTTCCGAACGTTTCCCGAATATCGCATCTGCTTCGTCGAAAAAGAGTACAACACCCGACTTTTCGGCAGCATCGAATATCTTTGACAGATTCTTTTCAGTCTCCCCGATATATTTGCTTATGATAGACGGAAGCTCTATTCTGTAAAGTTCCAGGCCCAGCTCGTTCGCGATGATGGAGGCGGCCATCGTCTTTCCGGTTCCGGAAGGTCCGCTGAAAAGCAGGCTTACGCCCCTGCTTTGAAAATGCTTCTCGAAGCCCCATCTGTCAAAAACCAGAAACTGGTTCCTGTAGTGTGAGAGTATCTCTTTGAGATGCTTTTTCTGACTTTGAGGAAGAACTATGTCGTCAAACGTCAGTCCTGTTTTAAGCCGCTGTGCCAGTCTATGCATGTCGCGTCTTGTCCACTCCGCACAGACCCTCATAATTTCGTTCTCGTCCACTTTCTCACTCATCCGGACTTTCAGCTCCAGCGCTTTTCCTATCTGGCCTATTTGAGACTCGGTAAAATCGAAAAGTTCGGGCAGAGACAGAGCAAGGGAGTCTGCGGCCTCTTCGTCGCCCAGAACCGAAAGGGCTTCCTTCCACGCTTTTACTCTGCGGAGTGTGGAGGGTTCCACTCCATGGTGGAGCAGAAAGAGACTATCAAGAGTCTGAAATGACCACTCCTGACGCGTAGAGACGAATGTGAGCCATGAGAGCCTTTCAAGTGCATCCGTAAACTCATACGCAAATGAGGGCTCTTCATCTGCCAGGGATTCAAACCCTTTTATATATAACAGTGTTCCGCCGAGGAGTGCATCGCGAAGCAGGCTTTTCGGAAGTGAACTGTTTTTCAGTTCCGAAGGAATTTTTTCAAGATCTACAATGCCGATACCGAATCCGAATTGTGAAGCGGCCGCTAGAGCGGTAAGCAGCTTCTGCTCTTCATTTTTACCGAAAAGGTTTACCAGAACAGGCTCTCTTCGTTCGCGCAGAAGATCTATCTTTTTCAAAAGAGAGGCATCCGTTTCCAAAGTGGGGTCGGGAGCCGCTACGGTGCAAAAAGAGCGAAAAGCCTCACCATACTCCGCTTTGCCTAGCAGATATCCGAGTACCGAATCGCTCAGGCGCAAAGGAGAGGCGAAAAACGGAGTGTTCGGCAACTGCCGGACCTCTACAAGCCCAAAGAGCATAAGGCGTGACTCTTTGTCGCTGAAGTAGCCCAGAATCTTTTTGTACTCTTCGCCGTTTTTTCCGAAGAGCGAAGCGAGAAGATGGACGGTAGGGTAACTCTTTTCCATATTATCCTGAAGATAGGCAAAAACCCTTCCGTATTTTGGGTCGGCCTCCGCCGCAAAAAGCAGCAGCAGAACTCTCTTTTCGAAAGAGTCGAGCCTGAATCTATCGCAAAGCTCTTCGAGTTCGGAAAGATCGAACCCCTCAGGCATAGGATCGTTCAGATCTTTTACTATCTTCTCTTTGGATAGAAAAAATGGGCTCTCAGCCCCGGACTCACCGCCTTTTGATACAAAACTCTCCAACTCCTCTTTCAAAAGAGAGTCCAGATAGCTAAAAGATGACATAACTCTCCGTTCATTAGACTGAATGTCTCTATTTTACCAAGATTTATAATGATTGAATGAACTCTTTTA
>CAYZMY010000024.1:0-14463 GCA_964479605.1 uncultured Campylobacterales bacterium
ATCTTCAAACACTCAATCTGATATAATCAAATAAAAAAGGCCGGAGATGACCTATCTGACCATCATTCTTACCGCTATGTTCCTCTCTGTAGCGATAAATTCGGTGCTCAAGAGAGTGGGTGTTCCGACCATCATCGGCTATATCGCCACAGGGGTGGCAATATCGGCCATTTTCAGCTTGCACCGGGGAAATCTCCATGAGCTTGGTGAAATAGCCGAGTTCGGCATCGTCTTTTTGATGTTTACTATCGGGCTGGAGTTTTCGTTCAAACAGCTTGTAGCGATGCGCAAAGAGGTGCTGCTCTTCGGCTCTTTGCAGCTTCTTTTGAGTGCCTTTCTGTTCGGGCTGGCCGCCTACTGGTACGGTATGACGACGCAGGGAGCCATAATAACGGGCTTCGCTCTGGCTCTCTCTTCTACCGCCATCGTACTGAAAACACTTAACGAGACTGGTCAGATCCAGGCACCTTACGGAAGAAAGTCGGTAGGTATACTGATATTTCAGGATATGGCGGTTATCCCGATTCTGCTTATGATTACGATATTCTCTTCGAGCAGCACCGATCTTGGGGAGATGCTTAAGGTAATTGCGCTGGATGCAGTCATCGTCGGGGCCATTATTTTTCTGCTTGGCAAATATGTCTTCGAATGGCTTCTGAGCTGGGTAATAAAGGCCGACTCTTCCGAGATTTTTATGGGTACGGTTCTCTTTCTGGTTATAGGGTCGGCAGAGCTGGCACACCTGTTCGGTTTTACATACTCGCTTGGGGCCTTTCTTGCCGGAATGATGCTTGCCGAGACTCACTACAAATACCAGATAGAGGCTGAGCTGATCCCCTTCAGAGACTTGCTGCTGGGCCTGTTTTTCGTAACTGTAGGCATGCAGATAGATCTTGGGGTTGTCGCCAGAAATATCGGGTGGATTATTTTGGCGGCCATTGTCGTTATGGTAGTTAAGTTTGTGGTAATACTCTTTTTCATGCGCTTTTTTACCCGTCTAAGAGTTGCCATAAAGACGGCTCTGGCCCTCTCTCAGGTAGGCGAGTTCTCTCTTGCCGTATTCGCTTTGGCGTCTTCAAGCAATCTTCTGGACCCGAAGTCGGTGCAGATTCTTCTGGCAGCTGTGGTTCTGTCGATGATTCTTTCGGTCTTCATACTGGCCAAAATCCGCGCTATCGCCGACCTCTTCTATCCTGAGCCGGAAGCCGAGCCTATTCTCCACTCCACAGGATTCAAAGATCATATCGTTGTCTGCGGATTCGGCCCGCTCGGCCGTCATGCGGTTGAAGAGCTCAAAAAGCAGGGGGTGCAGTATATTATACTGGAGCACGATATATATCGCATGGAGCTGGGTCAGAAGATGGGCGAACCGATATTCTTCGCCAATGCCGCAAACGAAGAGGTGCTGAAAAACTTCGACGTCGACATGGCATGTGCCGTCATAGTGGCGGTAGACAACCCCAGTCACCTGCGGCTGATCTGTGAAGCGCTTAATCGTGTGGCGCCGATGGCGAATGTCGTGGTCAAAGTACAGAGTGAAGCGGAGGCGCAGATGGTAGAGGATCTTAAAATCGACCATCTGGTCATTCAGAGCGAAGAGATGGCCAAAAGGCTGGTAGCTGAAGCGATGCGCTGCAGGCTTGGAGTCTGAAAAGGGATTTCGGGTTCAAGGCGCATCTTAGCACCTCTTTGATAAAATTCCATAACCATAAAACAGTCTATGCGGACTGAAATCATAAAAGAGCGGAGACGGCGAGGCAGACATGACTAAATATATTTTCGTAACGGGCGGGGTTTTGAGCTCTCTAGGCAAAGGGATTACAGCGGCGAGTGTCGGGACACTGCTGAAGCAGACCGGTCTTGACGTCTCCATTTTGAAGATGGACCCTTATCTGAACATGGATCCGGGGACTATGAGCCCGCTGGAGCACGGAGAAGTTTTTGTAACGGCCGACGGTGCCGAAACAGATCTTGACCTGGGTCATTATGAGCGCTTCCTGAATGTGGATTTGAGCAAAAAGAACAACTTCACTACAGGCCAGATATACCACTCCGTTCTGACAAAAGAGCGCAAGGGTGAGTATCTGGGCAAAACGATTCAGGTTGTGCCGCATATCGTCGGCGAAGTGAAGCAGAGGATTTTCGAGGCCGGCAAAGGGAAAGATGTTCTTATAGTGGAGCTTGGCGGAACGGTCGGAGATATCGAGGGCCTGCCGTTTCTGGAGACGATACGCCAGATCAAGCATGAGCTGGGAAGCGACAGGGTCATAAATATCCACGTTACGCTTGTACCCTACATACAGGCTGCCGGAGAGCTGAAGACGAAGCCGACCCAGCACAGCGTACAGGAGCTGAGACGTATCGGTATCACCCCTCATATGATCATAGCACGCTGCGAAAAGCCCCTGCCCAAGGAGCTCCGTAAAAAGATCGCCATAAGCTGTGATGTCGATATGGACAGTGTCATAGAGTGTATGGATGCCCCGACAATCTACCAGGTGCCGCTCAACTTCCTGAAAGACGGCATCATGCATCCCCTGGTAAAGAGATTTCAACTCACTGACGGAGAGCCCAATATGGAGGAGTGGGATATCCTTGTCAAGCGCATTATTGTGCCCAGAGACGAGATAACCATCGCTTTCGTGGGCAAATACCTCAACCTCAAAGAGTCCTACAAATCCCTTACGGAGGCACTCATTCATGCCGGAGCGGCACTCGATACAAGGATAAACATACGCTGGGTGGATAGTGAAGATATCGAAGAGAAGGGCATTGAGGAGACGATAGGCGATGTGGACGGTATTCTGGTCGCCGGCGGATTCGGTGTGCGCGGTGTCGAGGGAAAAATAGAGGCTATACGCCATGCGAGAGAAAACGAGATTCCGTATCTTGGAATATGCCTGGGAATGCAGCTTAGCATGATAGAGTATGCCAGAAACGTTCTGGGACTCAAAGGGGCGAACTCAGTAGAGTTCGACCCCGAGACAAAAGAGCCGATAATCTACCTGATAGACGAATTTATAGACCACTCCGGCCAGAAACAGGTACGTACCCATAAGAGTCCGCTGGGCGGCACAATGCGGCTCGGTGCATACCCCTGCGAGATCAAAGAGGGGACGAAGCTTTTTGAGGCGTACGGCGGAAAAAGGATCATCTACGAACGCCACAGACACAGATACGAGGCCAATCCTGAATACAGGCAGAGACTGGAGGAGAAGGGTATGATCGTTTCCGGAGAGTCAAACGGCCTGATAGAAGCTGTAGAAGTAGAGGGGCACCCCTGGTTTCTCGGGGTACAGTTCCATCCCGAATTTACATCCAGGCTGCAAAATCCGAATCCTTCCATCCTGGCATTTGCCAAGGCATCTTTAAGCGCGAAAAACGCAGAGAATGAGTAACGGGCCGGAGGAAAAGCTCAATAGAAGCGGCTATAACCTGCCGTCTCTTACCAAAGAAAAAATAGCTGCGATTCTGGAAGCGCGTTTCGATGACGGCTTTAAAGAGCTCAAAGATCTTCCCAGCCCTTTCGATCTTCACGATATGTCAAAAGCGGCCGACCGGATAGCTCTTGCCGTAGAGCGAAAAGAGAGAATCGCAGTAGTGGGTGACTACGATGTGGACGGCGTCGTATCTACGGCTATTATGGAGGAGTTCTTCGAGCTTGTCGGTTATCCGGTCGAGACCCTGATCCCGAACCGCTTCAGAGACGGTTACGGAGTCTCCCCCGCACTCCTTGAGAGAATAGATGCGGATGTGGTTATAACCGTGGATAACGGGATTACCGCTTTCGAAGCTGCGGAAGTGTGCAAAAACAGAGGTATTGACCTCATAATTACCGACCACCACACCGCCGCGGAATCCCTGCCCGATGCCTACGCCATCATAAATCCCAAAAAGAGTGAATGCTCTTTCGCCTATCCTGAAATATGCGGAGCGCAGGTTGCATGGTTCCTCGTGGGTGCGCTTAAAAAGAGACTGGGTATAGAGCTGGCAATGTCGAGATTCCTTGACCTTCTTGCCGTAGCAATTGTGGCTGACGTGATGCCGCTTGTGTCTATCAACCGTGCACTGGTTCAAAAGGGGCTATCGATGCTCTCCGCCTCGAAAAGGCCGGCTTTCGAAGCTGCACGGGCCTATCTGGGCAAAAAGAGTTTCGCAGCCATGGATATAGGATTTGCCATAGCCCCGCGTATAAACAGTGCGGGGAGGATGGCAGACGCCTCCGAAGCGCTGATGTTTCTCAGATCTTCCGATACGGCGGAGGCGAGCCGTCAATGGCTCAGGCTGGAGGAGCTCAACCATCTTCGCCGCAGTATCGAGGCCGAAGCCACACAGGAGGCGATGCAGATGGCAGACCCTGATGCACCGGTTATCGTCGTGGCGAAAGAGGGGTGGCACGAAGGGGTTGTAGGGATAGTCGCCTCACGCCTGGTCGACCGTTTCCAAAAACCGGCTATTGTACTCTCCATAGAGGGAGGCAGGGCAAAAGGAAGCGGCAGAAGCATAGGGGAGGTCGACCTGTTCAATCTTTTGCAAAGATGTGAAAAACATATGATCGGGTTCGGAGGCCACAAAATGGCCGCAGGTCTTTCGCTTGCCGAAGAGTCGATAGAAGCTTTTGCAAACGAGATATGCAAAGAGGCCGAAAAACTTGACCCCTCTCTCTTTATGCCGACCGACAATGTTATGGGTGTGCTTCCTATGGATGAGATAGACTGGGGACTGATGGAGCTGCTTGAACATTTCGAGCCGTACGGAGAAGCGAACAGCCGTCCCAGGTTTCTTATTTCGGATGCGGAGGTGATAGAGGCACGTACAATCGGTGCGCAGGGGAATCATCTAAAGCTTCTGATAGGTAACGGCCGGAGCGTGCTTCAGGCCATCTGGTTCGGATTCGACAAAGAGGTGAAAAGAGGAGAGCGGATATCACTGACGGGGGCACTGCAGATCAACGAATTTAACGAAAAGCGCTCTATTCAGCTTCTTGTGGATAAGATACTATTTAACTAGAGAGTATTATAATATTTACAGTTGTACACAATCAGGAGTTATATTATGAATAAAAAAAACTTCATTCAAAGCAGGGATGTCATCGAAGAGATCCTGAAGGAGGAGGGGCTTAGCCGTCGTGACGCTCTGAAACTTATGGGTCTAGGCAGCGCCGCAGCTATGCTTGGCGGCAGACCCGCTATGGCGGAAAACGGAAGCGAACCCTCCAGCTCCAGCGGTGCAAAAGCCAAGATTGTAATTGTGGGAGGAGGAACAGGAGGAGTGCTGATATCCGCTCGACTCCGCCGCGCAGCGCCCAACGCCGAAATAATCGTAATAGCTCCCAACGACATTCATCTCTATCAGCCGGGCCAGGTTTTTATGGCAGCGGGTCTCTATACCGAAAACGATATCAGAAAGCCCAACTCCGACCTGATGCCGAACGATGTAAAGTGGATAAAAGATGAGGTGAAAAGTTTCGATCCTGATGCAAATATCGTCGAAACAGCCAAGAACGGGAAGGTGAAGTACGATTTTCTGGTGGTTGCCACCGGACTGCAGTACAACTATGAGGGAATAGAGGGTATGCGGCCGGAGCTTGTCGGGAAAGACGGTATTTCGAGCGTCTACCTTAACGATCCCGTAAAGGGGACCGCAAGAGGAGGAACAGCTACATGGGAGTGGTTCAAACAGCTAAGAGCGGCGGCGGAAAAGGCTAGCGAGCAGAACCCTCTGACAGCAATCTATACCCAGCCCGACACTCCGATAAAGTGCGGCGGAGCTCCACAAAAGATCCTCTATCTGAGCGATGACTTTCTCCGGGGGAACGGCCCTGTAGGCGGCAGCGATGTGCACAAAAATGTTAAAGCTCTCTTTTGCAAGAAGGGTACCAAGCTGTTCGGACTGCCGGAGTACAACAAAACACTTGTAGATGAAGTGACTCCGATGTACGGAAACATTACCGACAAATGGAACCACATTCTGCGTAAAATCGACCCTGCTAAAAAGATAGCCACATTCGAGCATATATATCAGGTGAAAGGTGAGTACGATCCCGATCTTGAAGAGTACGACATGATTACCAAAAAAGAGAGGGTGGAGATAGGGTATGATTTCATTCATGTCGTTCCTCCGATGAAAGCGGTCGATGCCGTTGCGAACTCTCCGCTTGGATGGCAGAAGGGTACGGCAAAAGGGTGGCTTGCATGTGACCGCTACACTCTGCAGCACATGAAATACAAAAATGTCTTCGGAATAGGTGACATTCTGGGGATACCGCTGGGTAAAACCGGCGGTTCGGCACGCCACCACGGGCCGGTGATACAGAAAAACCTTACAGCCGCAATGGAGGGGAAAGACCTGCCTGCGAAATTCGACGGCTATACGGTCTGTCCGCTGAAGACACAGTACGGAAAAATAATGCTTGCAGAGTTCAACTATGACGGCCCGGCACCGTCATTCCCGCTGGATCCGGCCAAACCGCGCTGGATATGGTGGGCATTTGATCTCTATCTGCTCAAGCCGCTGTACTGGAATCTTATGATGCGCGGCCTTATGTAGGCTCCCCGGGCCGACTCCCCGTGCGGGGGTCTCTCTTCTCCTGCCATGCAGCGTCTAAAACTCGAACTTCTCATATTTTTGGTACTCTTTTTGCTTCTCTCATTTACAATGCACATAAGAGAGTGTATGAGTGACCCCGTAAACCATATAAAAGCTCTGTCTCAGAGCCCTTTGGGTACTCTTCACCCGCTATATATTACTTTTGGTGTGTATCTCTTTTTGCTTTGGCCCGCCAGGCTGGCATGGGGAGGGATTAAAAAGATTATCGACTCAAGGAAAAGATAGAATGGAATATTACAACTGGATACTCGCGTTTCACGTAATGAGCTTTATGAGCTGGATGGCTATGCTCTTTTATCAGCCAAGGCTCTACGTATACCATCAGGAGCATGCGGACAACGAAGGCTTCATAGAGGTAGTGAAAATTCAGGAGAACAAGCTCTATAACTTCATTGGTGTACCGGCGATGTGGGCAACCGTTTTGAGCGGGACGGCTATGATAATGCTCAACCCTGCACTCTTTCAAAGTGGTATGTGGCTTCATATAAAGCTGACTGCGGCTCTTTTGCTGGTGGCGTACCACTTCTCTCTGGGATGGTTTAAAAAGAGGCTCCATGCCGGCAAATGTACGAAAAGCGGTAAATTTTTTCGGGCATATAATGAAGTGCCTACGATTCTTATGATAATCATAGTAATTATGGTGGTGGTGAAACCGATATGAAAGCAGAAAGTGACCGGACAGAGTATGCGGCGGCTCTCAATCGCGGCATAGTAAAGTCCCATATCCGCTTTGCGAAGAGGAACGGCGTCTCTTTGGCGATGCTATGCTTCGAAATGAATCTGCCGGAGCCAGAGGAGAAGTCGTTCGAATCTGCAGTGATTTCTCTGCAGGAACTGACCGATTTTTCCGTTTTAATGCTATGTGAAAAAGGGATGCTCTTTACCTTCCTCAAAGATCTTCACCTTCACCGTGCCGTACAGGTGGCAAAGAGTATTCAGGAGACCCTTCTAAAGGATACGGGTGCAGTCATGAAGCATGCGGCTCTTACAATTGTCGATAAAGAGGATGACTACGATTCCCTGATGGGACGCATGGAAAGATATATGGAGGAGGCAAGGCTCTTTGGGGAGGGAAAGATCTGCTACGGCACTGCAAAGTATGACTTCTGTACAAAAGGAGGAGAAGAGGAGATATTCGCCAACTTCTTTTCCGACCAGAAGGGAGTAACTCTTTACAACTTCTACAACGGTATGCCGCTTAGTGAAGATGCCACAGTGCTGAGTTATACAGACAGACTTCTTCGGCTAAAAACTTCGCTTGCAAAAGCTGCATTTTTAAAGAATGAGCCGTTTACCTTCATAAAGCATCCGCTTCTGCCTGACACCCTCAAGGCCGATATAGTCAGCGCAATGCCCAACCGTGCCGAGGTGGTTTTGACGAACCTGAGATTCATAGACAAATCTCCGGTCGATCGGGAAAATATACGCGTAATGCCGGACGAGCCGATAGACGTAACGATAGAGTGCGCAGACGGTACCGAAGTATACGGCACCATCCACAGTCTTGCGGTAAACTCGATTGCGATCAAGCTTAAAGACCCGAAAGAGGCGGACCGCTGCTTTTCAGGAAGCGAAACCCATGTGATGCTCGCTTTCGATCTGAAAGAGCAGCAGCAGCGCAAAGCACATGTGCGCATTTCGGCCGTACTTTTCAGCCGTGAGCAGGACCAGGCGGTCTTTGCCATATACCCGAACCACTTTTTCAAACAGAAGATCGAAGGATACATAGCTCTTCAGCAGAGCAGGCTTATAACGATAATGCAGAAGATGGTGCTCAATTTCTATCAGGGGTAGCAACAGGTATCAGCTGTACTCATCCATAGAGAGGTAGCCTCCTATGATAAGCACAACTACCGCCGCTGCATTAATGTAGAGAATATGACGGGTGCCGTTATCTTTTTGTAAAAAACCGGCCACAGACTCACTGACAAGCTGCGACTCGTGGTAGCCCCAGTAGAAGAGGCCCATTGCGGCAAAGAGAAGGAATATTCCTATATTTTTTTTCAAAACTGTTCCCCGTTTTGTTGCGGTACAAAAGGCCGGGCTGCGCCCGGACTTTATCAGATCGGAAGTACGCGGATATTCGGGTCGAGCTTCTCTTTGAGAACCGACTCGATGGCGTAGAGCGTTCCGGTAGTTGAGCTTGCACATCCGGAACATGCGCCGAGATATCTGATATAGACGTCGGTATACTGGCCGTTTTGTTTTATGTCAAGAACTTCCATATTCCCGCCGTCCATGATGAGATACTGCCTGATACTCTCATCGATCACGCTGTCGATAGCCTTTATTTTCTGAACCAGTGTCATATCGCCGAACGAGACCTCTTCAGATCCGGTCTGCTTCTCTACAGTCTCTTTGAGTTTCTCCTCTTCCATCTCCTGGCGTACTTCGGCCAGGATGTCAACAAGGTAGTATTCACGCTCTTCATGTCCGCCGGGCTTGATACAGCTTTTGCAGAATGCTCCCGCTTTCGTATAGTCTGTTATCTCTTCGACTGTTTTTAGGTCGTTTAGTTTGATCACTTCCCTGATTGTGCCGAGGCTTACGCGTGCACATTCACAGACGATAATCTCGTCTTCGAAGCTATCCATATCGACACCCTTGTAGAGTGAAGCCGCTTTTTTGATTACATCGTACGCCATAACTGAGCAGTGCATCTTTTGCGGCGGTACTGCCGGAGTTTCCGGTGTGTCGCGCATAGCTTTTTCGACATCGATATTTGTTATCTTTACCGCTTCGTCTACGGTTTTGCCCTTGCACAGTTCAACCATCGTATCAGAGCTTGCGATTGCGGTACCGCAACCGAAACTCTTGAACTTCGCATCCAGAATCTTGTCTGTCTTGGGGTCAACTATCCAGTATAGACGGACCGCGTCGCCGCAGCTTTCGGCACCGAAGTCGGCAACGATCAGCTCTCCTCCGAGGCGTTTGGCGTCCTCTTCGGTCAGTTCACCCTGGTTTTTGGGGTTGTTCATCAGATCCTGCACCTTCTGGCTGTACTCTTCCCAGATGCTGCCGCCGATCAAATCATGTTTTGCCATAATATTTTTCTCCTAAAGTTCTTTATGCTCTTTTTACTGTTCTGTTTTCATGCTCTCAGGCGTGTATGCGTATGAGCTTGAAATCGCCCTGAGCCTCTCTACCGCTTTCTTGAACTGTTCGATAGTATAGTCGATCTCCTCTTCTGTCGTGAACCTGCTCAGGCTCAGCCTGACGGCCGTATGGGCAAGCTCGCTGTCCGCTCCTACCGCTGTCATGATCGGGTTCGCTTCCAGGTCCTCACTGGCACATGCGCTTCCTGTGCTTGCGGCGATTCCGGCGCGGTTGAGATCCCACAGCATCGCCTCTCCCTCTACGCCGCGTACAGAAACCAGAATGGTATTCGGTGTACGGTTTTCTCTCGGTCCTACGCTGTAGATGTCCGGAATTTCCAGAATTGCATCTTCAAGTTTGTCGCGCAGGCGCCGTACATTCTCCTCTTCGAATCGGAGGTAGTAGTCCGCAAGCTCTATAGCTTTTCCCATGCCGACGATCCCGGCGACATTGAGTGTTCCGGATCGGCGGCCGCCCATATGCTCTCCCCCGTGCAGCAGCGATGTAAGAGGGTGCCCGTCTCTTATATATAGAGCACCTACTCCTTTCGGTCCGTGAAACTTGTGGGCCGAAAAGCTCATGAAGTCTACACCGGCTTTTATGACATCTACCGGTATCTTGCCGATAGCCTGTACGCCGTCAGTGTGAAACAGTACACCCTTCTCTTTGCATATTTCGGCGATCTGCTCCACCGGAAATATGGCACCTGTTTCGTTGTTGGCCCACATTACGGAGACAAGGGCCGTTTTGTCCGTAATGAAATCGCGAACTGTATGCGCCTCTACCACACCGTCGCTGTTGACGGGCAGATAGGTTACGCGTACACCCTGCTCTTCGAGCCATCTGCAGGTAGCCGTAACGGAAGGATGCTCCACTTCCGTGGTGATTATGTGGTCTTTTTCTCCATCTTTTATAAGATCGAAGTAGACACCTTTGAGAACCCAGTTGTTAGACTCGGTGGCGCATGAAGTGATGACTATATCGTCATCATCGCGTGCGCCTATCGCTTCATACATATGGTCCATCGCCTTGCGAAGAGCGGGATGGCATGCCGTGCCGAAGTCGTGCAGCGAGTTGGGGTTTCCGTATATCTCAGTGAAATACGGGTCCATCGCCGCCTTTACTTCGGGGTCGACCATGGTGGTTGCGTTGTTGTCCAAATAGACTTTCATCATAAAAATTGCTCCGAAATTTTAATTAGGACAAAATTTGTCTTAATTGTCTTGTCGCTATAATAAATCAAGTTTGTTTAGTTGCAGCTTAAATATAAAACTTACCTTATGCAGGTTCACGGTTGGAGAATAGTAATTATACACCAGTTAGCGAAAAAGTCAAAGCCCTTTGAAAGAGGTAATTACATATAATCGCGCCTATTTACATACAGTCCAATCTCTAAAAAATTGAAGGGTCAGATACCACCATGTTTGCACAACTGCTCAAAGCCTACAGCGGCCACAGTGTAAAAAACGACGTACTCTCCGGTGCCGTCGTGGCGATAGCTCTGGTTCCGGAGGCGATAGCCTTCTCTCTTATCGCCGGAGTCTCGCCGCTGGTCGGTCTTTATACCGCATTTATACTCGGTCTCATAACTGCACTTTTCGGCGGAAAACCGGGGATGATAAGCGGCGCCACGGGGAGTGTGGCGGTGGTTATGGTCGCGCTTGTCGCAACGCACGGGGTCGAGTATCTCTTCTTCGCTACGCTTCTTGCCGGCGCCATTCAGGTGGCGTTCGGTCTTTTGAAGCTTGCGAAGTTTATTCGTCTAGTTCCGCAGCCCGCGATTCTGGGTTTCGTAAACGGTCTTGCAATCGTTATCGCGCTTGCGCAGCTTCCTATGTTTAAAGACGAGGGACCGGTGATGTATATACTGGTCTTCGCCACGATGGCGACAATGGTGTTTCTGCCCAAGGTTACCAAAGCGGTTCCGGCGGGACTGGTAGCCATAATAGTGCTCAGCCTCATTACAGTCATATTCGATCTCGACACGAAAAGAGTGGCCGATTTGGGCTCGATCGCCGGGGATCTTCCCTCTTTCCATTGGCCCGATGTGCCTTTGAACCTGGATACACTCATGACTGTACTTCCCTATGCGGCAGTCATGGCCGCTGTCGGACTCATAGAGTCTCTGCTGACCCTTTCAGTGCTCGACGAGATGAGCGGAGAGAAGGGGAATGCGAATAGAGAAGCGGTGGCATTGGGTGCCGGAAATGCGACGTGCGGAGTGTTCGGCGGGATGGCCGGGTGTGCGATGATAGGTCAGAGCATCATCAACTACACTTCCGGCGGCCGCGGGCGCCTTTCAGGTGTGACGGCCGCGGTTTTGCTCATACTTTTCGTCGTGGCTCTAAGCGACTATATAGGGCAGATCCCCATAGCCGTTCTTGTAGGAATTATGTTCATGGTGAGTGTCGAGACATTCGAGTGGGCCAGTATCGACCGGCTTCGGAAGATGCCCAAAACAGATGCATTCATTCTGATTACAGTAACGGTGGTTACAATCTTTACAGACCTTGCGATGGCTGTTATAATCGGGGTCATCATCTCGGCGCTCGTATTCGCATGGCAGCACGCACGAGTATATACACGTACCTTTACCGAAGGTAAGCGCAAAATCTACGAGTTTGACGGCCCTCTCTTTTTCGGCTCGGTACAGGGGTTTCTCGATCAGTTCGATGTTGCAAGCGACCCGGAAGAGGTGGTTATGGACTTCAAACGCGCGCGTGTGATGGACTCAAGCGGTGTGGAAGCGATAGATAAAATTACCAGAAGATACGAAGAGGCGGGCAAGAAACTGACTATCCGCCACCTGAGCGAAGACTGCAAAAAACTGCTCAAGGCGGCAGGCAAATACTGCACGTACGAAGAGGATGACCCGACCTACAAAGTAGCGGTCAACCATGAAGAGTATAAGAGGTAAAACCTGGTATCAGTGTTTTGCAGGGGCTTTTTCCAGTTGCTCGTCTATCTTCTCTTTAAGCTCTTCAAGCAGCTTTTCGGCTTCTGACTTGGAAATATTCTGACCGCTGCTGTATTCTACGGTATATCCGTCGTTTCTGATGGATATTTCGGCAGCTATGTTTTTTGTTTCACTGAAATATTTGTCTACTATAACTTTGCGATCTCCGAGTGGAACACTGTTCCATCCTTCCTCTTTCGCCGCAGCTTCTACAGCTGCTTTGACAGCGCTTCTGGATATATCGTGACCGAGGCTCTGCTCGATCTCGATCATCCCTTCCGGTCCGCTTTCAGTACCTGTCTGCATCCCTTTTTGTGCACATCCGCTCAGTAGCAGCAAGCCTGCAGTCAATGCCAAAATCTCTCTTTTCATTATAAATGACTCCTTTTTTCTAACTTTCCCCCGATGTTACATCAATTTTAATTAAAGAGAAATTATAATTGACTTATGAAAAAAAGTGAGTTTGCCGAAATTATTGCCATATTGGAAGAAGAATACGAGAGTTGGGACGCTCCGGCCAAGAGGTTTGAGAGTGCCTATAGAAGGACACCGTTTACCATAATGGTCTCTGTTCTTCTGAGTTTCAGAACCAAAGATGAAGTGACGCTGGAAGCGGGGAAAAGGCTCTTCGCACTTGCAGATACTCCGCACGAAATGGTGCAACTGGATAAAAATAGGATAGAGGAAGCTATATATCCGGTGGGGTTTTACAGGAAAAAGGCGGCTGCTATTCTGGAAGCTTCCGCATTTATCATTGAAAATTTTGACGGAGAGGTTCCAGACACGGAAGAGGAGCTTCTAAAGATTAAAGGAGTAGGCCCCAAAGCGGCACATATCATACTGGAATCGGCGTTCGGGGAGAAAACAGTCGCTGTCGATACACATCTGCACCGAATTCTTAATATATGGGGTTTTATCGAAACCTCTACGCCTGAAGAGAGCCTCACGGCTATAAAAAAGAGACTCTCTCCCGAAGAGCAGGCCGGGCTCAACAAACTCCTTGTCAGTTTCGGGCAGGTAGTCTGCAAACCGGTGAAACCTCTTTGTGAAGAGTGCCCTGTAACAGGGCTGTGCCCGGCATCATCTTTATAGGCGGCCGATATATTATGAAAAGAATGGCGGTGTGTGCAGGCGTATCGGCGGCGTTATGACGGTTGCTTTGGAAAAACTTTTCTAAAGCTAACCGCACCTTATGAAAATTATAGCCACAGTATAAACTGTTTTATACTACAATAACGAAAAATTTCATGGAGCTGATATGTCGGTAGGTAAAATTCTGGGTATCTTTTTTCTCTCCGCTTTTGTGCTTATACAGCTTATTCCCTATGAGAGGAGCAATCCCGAAAGCGATCCTTCACTGGAGATAAAAGCTCCGCCGAAAGTAAAAGCGATATTCGAGCGCTCCTGTTACGACTGCCACTCCAATGAAACCAGGTGGCCCTGGTACAGCGCGGTAGCACCGGCAAAATGGTTTATAGTGCGTGATGTAGATGTCGGACGCAGATGGCTGAATTTCAGCGAGTGGGAGAAATATGACGAAAAGAGAAAGGCGAAACTGAGAGAGATGATCTTCATAGCTGTAGGGCTTGCTATGCCGCTCGGAACATATATAAAAGCTCACCCTGAGGCGGCTTTATCGAAAGACGAAAGGGATGCAATTCGCGAATGGACCGGTGTAAGTGCGGAAGAGATCATGAACAGACCTAAAAGGCATCTCTATTGATTAAAGTAGTTTTATATATACATATTCTTTCGGCAACGGCGTGGGTCGGCGGTTCGCTTCTGCTCTTCGCGCTCGGTAT
>CAYZMY010000025.1:0-14264 GCA_964479605.1 uncultured Campylobacterales bacterium
CCCCGCCGTGACAGGGCGGTATTCTAACCAACTGAACTACCACCGCACCGATTGAAGAGTAAAGTCATACGCTTTCAACATCCGATCAACAGTGATCCAATGGTGACCCGTGTTGGATTCGAACCAACGGCCCATTCCTTAAAAGGGAATTGCTCTACCAACTGAGCTAACGGGTCAAAAGAGGATGAAATTATAGCCTCTTTTCTTTAAAATCTAATTATGAACCTGTTCTTTTCATTCTCATACCCGTAGGTAAACATAAATCCGTGTGCCTTGACTATAATATCGACAATATAGAGCCCCAGTCCAAGGCCGCTGACGGCACCTTCGCCCTGCGTATAGGGCCGCGTGTAGTAATCGAGAGGATGCTGCAGCTTTTTGCCCTTGCTCTCTACAACAATCTTTTTGCTGTCGGCTACCACTCTGAAGTGTTTGTCGGGCGAGTACTTCATCGCATTGTCCAGCAGGTTTTTAAGTGCGATACTGAAGAGTTTGAAATCCGCTTCTATGCGTACAGGGGCTATCTCAAATTCACCTCTGCTCCTGTCTATCATGGCCAGGTCTATCGCCTGATCTATCAGATCCTGTATCATTACCGCTCTTTTGTTTATCGGGAAACGGCCGCTGCTCAGCTGCTCTATCGTCGAAAATTCGTTTATAGCACCGTCCAGACGTGCAAAAATACTCTCAAGTCTCTCTTTCTGCTTCGATTCGGTCAACATCTGAACCGTAAGAGTTCCCTTTGCGAGAGGAGTTTTCAGCTCATGCATTATGTTACGCATAAACAGGTTTCTGGAACTTATAAGTGTCCTTATTCGCTCTATCGCCTCGTCTATAGCCTGCGAAACCTGAGCAATCTCGTCGCTCCCTTCAATCCTGCAGTGGATATCAAGATTTCCCTCTCCAAACTTTCGAATACAGAGCTGCAGCGATTTGAGCGGTTTCAGCTTTAACCAAATAGCCCAATAGATAAGGAGAATCAAAAGGGTAGTCAGGCCGAAATAGACCCAGACAATCTTCGGATCGTACGGTTTGAGCTTTAGATCTTCAAAGAGTATGAGTCGGCCGAAGCTGTTTATAAGAAGGTATATTCTGCCATCTTTTTCGAGCATATCTATAAAACCGAATGGGGTCGGCTGGCGTCCCAGCAGTTTGGCCCCTTTTAGTAGCCGCACACCCTCTTTACGCTCTTTTATCCACTTCATGCCGTATTTAAGAGCTGTCTCTTCAATCTCCCCCGGCACATTGCTGCGCTCCATACGAAGAAGAATGTTTTGTGCAAAAAGGATATTGCGCTGGACCATCATCTGAGAGTGTCGGTATCTGTCACCGACGGAGTAGAAGTAAAAGGCGGTCGCCGCCGCCATAATCGCTATGACGAATATGGCACTGATAAAGACAAATATAGAGACACGTCTCATGGAATGAGCCGATACCCCAAACCGCGAACCGAGCGGATATAGCGCGGATGCTTGGGATTATCGGAGAGTTTGTGGCGTATTCTGCTGATAATCACATCTATGCTTTTTAGCGAGCTCTCTTCGTGAATCGCATCTACACTGTATATAAGATCTTCTCTTGAAACCACTTCATTTGCATGTTCAAGCATATAGGAGAGTATCCCGTACTCCGCAGCCGTCAAATGAAGCGGCTCATTTTTAAAATAGATCATTTTGGTATCACTGTCGATACGAATATCGGTATGCTTTTTATCATCTTCTCCGCGCTGGCCGTCTCGGCCTATGCGTCTTAAAATGCTGTTTATGCGTGCAACCAGCTCTCGAGGATCGTATGGTTTCGGAAGATAGTCATCAGCCCCTTTTTCCAGGCCGACTATCTTGTCTGTCAGGTCACTTCTTGCGGAAGAGATGACTATGGGAACATCGCTTCGTCTGCGAATCTGCTCACATACCTCCAAGCCGTCCATGCCCGGAAGGCTGAGATCGAGGATAACCAGGTCAAAGTCGTGGGTCTCCAACTCGCTCAGACCCAAAAAAGGGTCAGGCACATTGATCGTTTCGATATTGAAACGCTGCAGATATTCGCTCAGAATCTCTGCAAGCTCTTCATCGTCCTCGATCATCAGAACTTTGGCCATGCTCTCTCCTAATGTATGACGAGTATCCTTATCATCCCTCTTCTGTTGACATAGACTCTTTTGTCACCGGGATACTTTTTCATCGCTTTTTCGATATCGCCGACTCGTTTTATCATCGTATCTTCAATCTGAATGATAATATCTCCGGCCATAAATCCCGCTTTATCTGCTTCGCTATCAGGCTTGACATCTGTTACGATGACTCCTTCGATATCTTCAGGAATACCCATCTGCCGGCGCATTCCCTCTGTAAGATTTCTCAACTCTAGACCATCTACAAAACCGCCTTTGGTACCGCCTTGTATCCCGCTCTCAGGAAATCTTGCCAGCTTGACTTTTACACTTTTGATCTTTTTGTTGCGCTCAAAAGTCAGTTCAATCTCTTTGCCGGGAGGAATAGACCCGATCGCATTTTTAAGATCACTGGCATCTTTGATCTCTTCATCATTTACTTTAATGATAAGATCACCCCGCTTCAGGCCGGCCTTTTGTGCAGGAGTATCTTTGTCTACATTGAGAATTACAGCACCCTCTTTGCTTCTATAGACTTTTTGGAGCTGCGGCGTAAGGTTGCTTATACTGACACCCAGGTATCCGTAATCTACCTTGCCGTGCTCTATCAACTGCGTAGCCACCCGTTTGACCATGTTTACCGGAATTGCAAAACCTATTCCGTTGTTGGCACCGCTTCGCGTTATGATGGCACTGTTTATCCCGATCAGGGCGCCGCGGCTGTCGACTAGAGCGCCGCCGCTGTTTCCGGGGTTGATTGCCGCATCTGTCTGTATGAAATTTTCATACTGGTTTATACCTACACTGTCTTTGCCGAGCGCAGAGACTATCCCCTGGCTCACACTCTCGCCCACTCCGAACGGGTTGCCTATCGCAAAGACCAGATCACCGGTTTTCAGTCCGTCAGAATCGCCCATGGTAGCGGCCGGAAGCCCTTTTGCATCGATTTTGATAACGGCTATGTCGGTTTTAGGATCGGTTCCGATAACCTTGGCACTATAATTTTTCGTACTGCCCGGAAGAGTTACGTGTACCTCATCCGCGCCGGCTACGACATGGTTGTTGGTTACTATATAGCCGTTGTCCGTTATGATGACACCCGAACCCAATGAGTGCTGCACCCTCTCTCTGGGCAGCGCCTGTCCAAACGGCATATTGAAAAACTGCCTGAAAAAGGGGTCCATAAATGCAGGCGGAATATTCTGACGCACCCTCTTTTTGGCCGAGATATTCACCACCCAATCCCTCGCATCTTTTATGGCTTTGTTGAAAGAGAGTATCTTGCCGGCTTCCGGCATGACACGCTCAGCGGCCGGAGCCTGCTTGAACTCCACTCCGCCCGCCATAAGCGTAGCTGCCAAAACTGCAGATACAAGTATTGTCTTTTTCATTTTTTATTCTCCTGAAAAACTCTTTTTTACCGGCTCTTTGGCAGGCTCTGCCGGGCTACTGTAAATCTTGGAAGGTCTTGCATAGCTGACACAGGCAGTCAAAAGGAGGAGCAAAATGCTGCCGGGCAGAGCCTGCCAAAGAGCCGGTATCTCAGTTTGTATTGTATATGTGATTAGGTAAACACCCGACAACGGATCGTAAACGGAAGGTAAACAGCTCTTTTCGATGGTATAATTTCAAAATCCGTAAATCCGGGATCCCGCACAGAAATGCGCTCCCAAATCCAAACAAAAGGCGTCTCTTGGGCATTATAAAAAAACTGACAGCCGTAATCATAATTCTGCTGCTTGTGAACATAGGTTTTATCTGGTATGGACAGGCAAGTTTTGAAGCTACAGTAAAAACATTGGCAAAATCGTTTGCGGAAAACAATGCTACCGCACCCATCGGCAATCCGGCTGTAAAAAATATTCAAAAATATGTTGAAAAAAGCGGACTGAAAGAGCATCCGTACAAGACCCTTGCCGTACAGCTTGAAGGAGAGTACAGAAACAAGCCCTCCTCCAAATGGGCAAAGATGCACGCACTGGCTCTGCTCAGGCCCTCTGCCGACATGATGTGGGCCATAAGGCTCGAAAACAATCCGATAGTTACATTTAATGCACTCGAAACCTACCACGCAGGCCGCGCATCGATGCAGATGCTCCTTTTCGGCATCATACCCACAGGAGAGATAGATAATGAAAAGTTTGCACGCTCGGAGCTTGCGCGCGTACTTGCATACGGAGTCTACAACCCTGCCCTGCTGAAACTCGCTTCTATCGAATACAGTGCCGTAAACGAATCGAAAACGGTAGCTACGATACACGACGGCAACCTTAGCGCATCTGTCACTTTCGTGACCGCACAAAACGGTGATATCATCGAAGTCTACAGCAACGATAGAATCAGGCCTCTTAAAAAAGGCGGTGTGCAGCAGACTGCATGGCATATGCATATCCTCTCATACGGAGAGTTCGACGGCCTTCACCTTCCGAAAGATGTGGAAGAGTCCTGGATAGTCGACGGAAATCGGATTATCTATTCAAAAAGCCGGCTAGATTCCGCAAAACGGCTGTGAAGACAGAGACCCTCTTCACAGACCGCCTGGGCGGAGTGAGCTCTTCGCCGTACAGGAGTTTCAACCTTGCATTCCATACCGGCGACGATCCGTCCGCAGTCTTGCAAAACCGTAACATACTGCAAAACAGCATCGGCCTGCCTCTATATTTCATGCAGCAGGTTCATGGCGACAATATCGTTATCGTAGAGGAGAACTCTCCCGAAACTTTACAGGCATGCGATGCGATAATCACAAACAGACCGGGCATAGCTCTTGTCGTAATGGTTGCAGACTGTATTCCCCTGCTTCTTTTTGATGAGATAAAAGGTGTGGCGGCAGCTGTTCACGCCGGGCGAAACGGAACCTTTTTGAATATTGCCGCAAAATGCGTAAAAACCATGAGAGACCGTTTCGGATGCCGAAGCGAAGATATATCTGCGAAACTGGGTCCCTCAATTCGCAGCTGCTGCTACGAAATCTCGTACGAGATGGCAGCGGTAGTGCGAAAAAACTTCGGTGAAAAGTATATGAACGGTCGTTATCTCGACCTGCAGAGCCTCAACCGCGACCAGCTGCTTGAAGCGGGTCTGAGAGAGGATAGAATCGATATTTCGAAGGTATGCACCTGCTGCAGCGAAAATCATTTCTCATATCGCCGCGAAGGCATAACCGGCCGTTTCGCGGGGGCGGTATGGATTGAAAACAGCTAAATCGTCTATTTTCGGTTGCTTCGGCCTTTTATCTTTTCGAGCCACTCCTCAAGCCGCTTCTCAAAACCCATCCCTTTTGATTCGTAAAACTTCAGACCGCCGCCCAGATACTCCTGTTCGACCCAGCCGCCGAAATCGTGCGGGTATAGATAGCCGGGGTGGTCAGGGCTTCTAAGATGCTTAGGCACCGGTATCAGGGTTCCCTCTTCTACAGCCTTCAAAGCCCTGTTCACTGCGACATAGGAGCTGTTCGACTTTGGAGAAGAGGCCAGATATACGGCACACTGCGCCAAAATTATACGCGCTTCGGGGTATCCTATGCGGCTTACCGCCGTCATCGTATCCACCGCGACTCCAAGCGCGTTCGGATTGGCGTTGCCTATATCTTCGCTGGCGAATATCACCATGCGCCTCGCTATGAATTCCGGCGGCTCACCGCCGGCTATAAGCCTCGCCATCCAGTACAAGGCGGCATCGATATTGGAGCCTCTTAGGCTCTTTATCATCGCACTTATGAGGTTGTAGTGGGTATCGGCCCCTCCCGCTCCGTCGTGAAGTGCGCTCGGACGCAGGCTTTTGAGAGTTTGTAGAGTCACTGTCGGCTCCACGGCCAGTGCAGCTTCCAACAGATTCAGCATCGCCCGCATATCGCCGCCGCTTGAGTCGACCAGATACTCTTTTGCCTCATCCTCCATCTCAAACCCCTCGCTCCCGCGTACCCTCTCCAGCATAGTAAGCAGATCTTCGGCTTCAAGCGGTTTGAATTCAAAAAGCAGAGACCTCGAACGCATCGCTGCGGTCAGGGAGAAGTAGGGGTTTTCGGTGGAGGCTCCGATCACCAGAGCGTCGTAACGCTCCATAAAAGGCAGTAGAACCTCCTGCTGGTTCTTGCTCAGCCTATGCACCTCATCGATGAAAATAAGCGGCTTCAGAAGCGCTCCGGCATACTGTTTGAAGATGGACCGCAGATCCTCCACCTTCATAGTGGTTGCATTTAGCTCGTAAAACGGTCTTGCGAACCTGTCGGCTATTATGCGTGCGAGTGTGGTTTTTCCGGTTCCGGGAGGGCCGTAGAAGAAGCTGTGCTGCAGTGCGTCACCCTCTATGAGCCGCCGCAGCGGAGCGCTTGGGGAGAGCAGGTGTTTTTGACCGATAAACTCATCAGGAGATTTCGGCCTGTAGAGCAGGGCGAGGTTTCTACTCATTCATGCAGCCCGGGCTCTATCCGTGCACTACCTGCACCACGACAGTGCGCTCTCTGGGACCGTCGAATTCGCACAGGAAAATACCCTGCCATTTGCCGAGATGAAGCTTGGCATTCTCCATAGGCACGACAACTCTTGCGCCGCAAAGAGCCGATTTGATATGAGCGGCAGCATTTTTACCCTCATGACGATACGACCCGGTCGCCGGAGCGATACGCCCCAAAGCCTCCAGAAAGTCACGTCTAAGCTGCGGATCTATATTTTCAAAAAGTACTATACTGGCGGTAGTATGAGGAACAAAAACGGTAACTAGTCCGCTTTTAACCCCCTCTTTTATTACGGCTTCGTGCACCATTTCCGTCAGATCTATCATTTCAGATGTATGTTTGGTATCGATTTTCAGTTCAATCATGCTGTTCCTCCTGTTGTGCCTTTATAAAAGCGTGCAGATCATCATATTCTCTTTGTGTAAGAAAGCGCGTTTTGCCTTTGGGCAGGTTATTGAGACTTATGCCTCCGAAGCTTATGCGGTGAAGATCCAGAACCTCCCTCTCAAAGTGGGCGAAAAATCGGCGAAGCTCACGGTTTTTGCCCTCACCTATGGCTACACGAATCTTCGAGTAGTTGGATTCATTTTTGATGATCTGATAAGCGAAAAACGGGGCGAACTCCATCTCCTCTATCTTGCTCTTTTCGTGAGCTCCCTTTTTGCCTCTTATCTTCATGCCGCTTTGCATCGCTTTTTCCATAGCCGGCGTGATGGACCCTCTTATCTTCAGATTGTAGACACGCTCAAGGTTGCTGCGCATCAGCACATCTGCCGCACGGGGCGAGTCTGTAAGCAGCAGCAATCCTTCACTCGCAAAGTCGAGACGCCCCACCGGGACGAAGTGTGCAAATCGCTTTGGAAGCGCATCATATATCGTTTTTCGCCCCATAGGGTCCTTTTTGGTCACAAGTTCACCTTTGGGCTTGTGATAGACAATAACCGTCATTTCGTGCATAGATTTCGGCTTTATAACCCGATCGTTCAAAATCACCTTGTCATCGCGCTGGACCTGATATGAAAAATCCTTCACCTGCTTGCCGTTTATCTGAACCCTGCCCTCCTCTATGAGCCTGTCGGCTTCACGACGGGAGTATTTGGTGTTGTGTGAGATAAATTTGTTAAGTCGCATTCCGTTGCTCATTTTTTTATCCCCGCTTCCACAAGGTCATGCAGGTGCAGCACACCTTTTACATGCCCCTCTTCGTCTACAATAGGCAGCAGCTGTATCTTGTGGTTCTCTATCATCTGAAGGGCTTCAGAAGCGAGCATCCGCTTGTTCCGGCACGTTCTGGGGTTACGATTTGCATATTTTATCGCCTCGCTCTCCAAAGAGAAGCTCCTGTCCATAAGAGCCCGTCTGACGTCACCGTCGCTGAGTACGGCAATGAGTTTCCCCTCATCATCCTCTATCAAAACGTTTCCGAGCCGTCCTTCGCTCATCACCACTACAGCCTCTTTCAAAGAGGTTTCCGGCGATATTACAGGCAGATTTTCACGTCTCATAAGATCTTCTATCTTTACAAAAAGACGCTTGCCCAAAGAGCCGCCGGGGTGAAAGGATGCAAAATCCTCAGCCCTGAAGTCTCTCTTTTTCATCAGCGCCACAGCCAATGCGTCGCCGAGCGCCATCGTAAGGGTCGTAGATGAGGTAGGAGCGGCTCCAAGCGGACACGCCTCCTTTTGAACCTTTATAGAAAGAAAGATATCTCCATATTTCGCCAGTGTCGATTCGCTGTCGCCCGCCATGGCTATGAGGGGAATATCGAAACGCTTTATATGGGGAAGTATCTTGACAAGCTCTTCGCTCTCGCCGCTGTAGCTTATCGCTATCACCAGATCGTCGGGGCCTATCATACCCAGATCGCCGTGAAGCGCTTCTGTCGGGTGGATAAAGAAGCTCGACGTCCCGGTACTGGCAAGAGTCGCCGCAATTTTTGCCCCCACGAGGCCGGATTTTCCGACTCCTGTGATTATACACTTGCCTTTTGTACCGTACATCAGGTTGACCGCTTTTGCGAAACCTTCGTCAAGATGCCTGGCGGCATCAAGCAGCGCCTGCGCTTCTGTTTCAAGCGTCTCCCTGGCAACGGTAAGCATATCGCCGCTCTCTTCTGTTTTCATACTCTCTTCACTTCTTTCACGGCTCTCAGACAACATAGATAGTAGGCACGATCAGCGGGTAGCGCTTCATCTTTCTGAGCACATGCTTTCTCACAGCCTGCCTGATATCATTTTCGATCGTCCTTGTATCGAGCTTCTCGGCCTCTTTCTGATGTGCCATATAGGTCTCTATAATAGCCTCTATCTCTCTTGCGAACTTCTTGTCCTCTTTGTCCGCTACAAGCCCGAAACTGCTTACCCTGGGATGCCCTACCAGTTTGTGAGTATTCTGATCTATCTGTGCAACGACCATTATGATACCCTCTGTCGCCAGTTTCTGACGGTCGAGCACAATATCATTCTCGATTTCGGTATTGGCCTGATTGTCTATATATGTCTTGCCGGTCTTGATCGTCTTGACTTTTTTGAGGTATTTCGTTGTCAATTCCACCTGATCACCGTCACTCATAAGAAGAATGTTTCTCTCATCCACACCGCAGGATACCGCGGTTTTTGCATGTCTGGCTATATGGTTGTACTCGCCGTGTACCGGAAGGAAAAACTTCGGCTGGGTGAGTCTCAGCATCAGTTTCTGCTCCTCCTGGGCGGCATGGCCGGATACATGTATCTCGCTGAAATCCTGATAGGCTACGGTCGCACCTGCACGAACGAGATGATTCATGACACGCGAGACACTCGCTTCGTTGCCCGGTATCGCCTTTGCCGATATGATGATCGTATCGGAGGGCTTTATCTTAATATGGCGGTGCTCATCTGTCGCCATTCTAAAGAGTGCGCTCATCGTCTCACCCTGGCTTCCGGTAGTTACTATGAGTACTTCGTTGTCACTGTATTTTGTCACCTCATGGGCATCGATAAAGATGTCTTCAGGGATGTTTATGTAGCCCAGCTGCCTTGCGGTTTCAAGGTTGCGCTCCATGGAACGGCCTATAACCGCAACTTTACGGTTATACTTTATACCGTGCTCTATCGCCTGGTATACCCTGTGCACATTCGAAGAGAATGTCGACATTATCACACGCCCTTTGGCTTTTGCAAAGAGGTGGTCAAATGTCGGCCCGACTGTCTTTTCGCTTCTCGTAATACCGCTTTTGTGCGAGTTCGTACTGTCTGAAAGGAGACACAAAACCCCTTTTTCTCCATAGTAGGCGAGCCTGTGCAGATCCGCAGGGTAGTTGTCAACCGGAGTATGGTCAATTTTGAAGTCACCGGTATGTATTATGACCCCCGCGGGAGTCGTTATGGCCAGTGAGGAGGCATCTATGATCGAGTGGGTCATATGGAGCCACTCTACCTCGAAATCGCCTATCTTTATGGGCTTTCTTTTCTCGATATAACGAAAAAGGCTTTTATCGTTTTTAAGACCGTGCTCATCGAACTTGTTGGCTATCATGCCAAGGGGCAGGGGAGTGCCGTAGATGGGAAACTTGAGCTCTTTGAACAGGTAGGGCACAGCGCCTATGTGGTCTTCATGCGCGTGTGTTATCACGATTCCGGCTATTTTATCTTTAATAGTATGCAGGTAGCTGAAATCGGGAACGAGAATATCGACACCGTGCATATCTTCCGTTGGGAAACTCATTCCCACATCAATTATTATGGCACTGTTTTCAGTCTCAAGTACAGCTATATTGCCGCCGATTTCGCCAAGTCCTCCAAGCGGCGTGAAACGTACGCGCGCCTTGTTGTTCATATCGATTTTTGCAGCGGTATCGAGACGCTCTTTTTGAACCTCTTTGTTTGCCGCAATGGCCTGGTTTATGTCGGTATATACGCCGTCACTGCTTCGCCTGACGTTTGCCGGCGTCTTGTAGTGCGCTTCCGGGTTGCGGCCGTTTCCCCGTCCTCTGCCTCTCTGCCCGCCGCGGCCGCGTGAGTTGCCGCCGCGCGGTCGGTTTCTTCCGCCGCCCTGCTGCTCCTGGCTGCGCTGCTCGGGACGTTTTTCTCCCGGTTTCTGTCCGCTGCCCTGTGGTCTCCTTGGTCTGCGGTTACCGCTTTTTTGGGCTCCTCCGCCCTGACTGTTTCGGGGTTGGCTCCCCTGGTTTTCGTTCTTCTTTTCTTCCATCAATATCACCTTGCAAAATAGTTTTTAGGTGGTGATAGAGGGATGTTTCCACTTCATGAGGACGGACTGTCGGGCCAAGACCCAAAGAAGCCAGTGCACCGTTCACAACTTTTTTGTCAAACCCGGCCGAAAGATTTTTTGCCAGAGTTTTTCTCGGCTGCGTAAAAGCCGTTTTCAAAAAATCTTCAAATTCCGGATCGTCGAGAGAACTCTTTTTCCGTATCTGAAGTACCGACGACATCACCTTGGGGGCCGGAACAAACGCTTCAGGAGGCACATCGAAGCAGATATGCACCTCCGCGCAGCTCTGAGCCAGAACCGAAAGTGCAGAAAACTGCTTCTCTCCCGGTTTTGCACTGAATTTTTCAGCAACCTCTTTTTGAACCATGACAAGCATGCTTTTGCAGTTGGGGTCTTTCAGTGCCCTCAAAATGATATTCGTAGCAATGTAATAGGGCAGATTGGCGACCAGATGGTATGGCCGGTCAACCAGACTCTTTTGCTTCCAGTGGTCCAGAACATCGGTACAGTGCAGTTTCAATCTTCCTTTTTCTATGGAAGATGCAAATTTCCTGCGCAGATGTCCACATAGATCCTTGTCCACCTCATAAGCGGTGACATCCTTAATCTCGACCAGATAACTGGTCAAATCACCTAACCCAGGTCCAATTTCGACAACGCTCAAGTTGTCATTGGGCATCGATTCGATGATCTTGTGCAATACGGTTTCATCTTTCAGGAAATTCTGGCCAAACTTTTTTTTGGCGATCTTTTCACTTTTTTGATGAAAATTTGGCTTTATCATACTGAAACTTTTCTTAAAAAGAGATTACATTTTTAAAGAATGCTTAAACTTTTCGTCACTTTGCGTCGGTTTGCGCTATAATTCGGCAAGCATTATACCAGTTTCGCCTGCATGTGCACAGGTCGCAACAGTTGAAAGAGAGAGTGGATTTGGAAACATTCGCAAAACGTATTATTCCATGCCTTGACGTAAAAGACGGGCGTGTTGTCAAAGGTGTCAACTTCGTAGGCCTCAAAGATGCTGGCGATCCTGTGGAGGTTGCAAAACGCTATAACGAAGAGGGTGCAGACGAAGTTACGTTTCTGGACATTACAGCAAGCCACGAAAACCGCGACACAATTGTACACATTGTAGAAGAGGTCGCAAAGGAGGTATTTATACCTCTGACAGTCGGCGGAGGTATTCGCAAGCTGGATGACATATATGCTCTGCTGAATGTCGGATGCGACAAGGTAAGTGTAAACTCCGCAGCGATCAAGCGTCCGGAATTTATCGATGAAGGAGCCAAGCGGTTCGGTTCTCAGTGCATTGTCGTTGCCATCGATGCAAAACGTGTATCTTCCGGCAAGTGGAATGTTTTCATAAACGGCGGGCGCATCGATACCGGCATAGATGTTTTGGCATGGGCAAAAGAGGTTGTAGACAGAGGTGCTGGCGAGATACTGCTTACCTCCATGGATGCCGACGGCACCAAAGCCGGTTACGACAATGAACTGAATCATGCTGTAAGCTGCAGCGTGAATGTTCCTGTCATAGCGAGCGGCGGGGCAGGCACGATGGAACATATAAAAGAGGCTTTTGAAGCCGGAGCGGATGCCGCTCTCGCCGCATCCATTTTCCACTTTAAAGAGATTGACATAATGGAGCTCAAACACTATCTTCATCAAAACAATATTCCGGTGCGACTATGATTCTTTGCGCCGGCAACAACGAAACTTTTCCATTCGCTGTTCCTATAGGGGTAGGGCTGTGTGAAAGTGCCGCCAATCTTACACGCCTCATACTGATGAATCCGCCGGAGTTTCTGCTTTTCATAGGGAGCGCAGGCACATACGGCAAACATGAGATACTCGATATAGTAGAGTCCAAAGCCGCTTGTCAGATTGAGCTTTCATATTTACAAAAAAAGAGTTATACCCCGCTGCAGAACAACCTTATAGTATCTGACCAGAATGTTTCACGTGAAACACCAATCTCTTTTCTCTCTTCGGGAAGCAAGCCTTCCATTGTCAACTCCAGTAACTATATTTCGACAGATCTGGAACTGGCGGGAAAACTGAACAGACTTGGAATCGGTCTGGAAAATATGGAGTTTTATTCAGTAATGGCAGTTGCGCAGATGTTCGAAATACCTTGCGGCGGAATTTTTGTTATAACCAACAGATGCGATGAAAATGCTCACAACGATTTTCTGAAAAACCATGAAAAAGCGATGTATCGGCTTGTCAAACATTTACAAAAGAGGGTACCCGACCTTGAAACCTTCAATTCTTGATTTCACACAGGAGGAGCTGGAAAAACTCTTTCCTCCCAAATTTCGTGCAAAACAGATTTACAACTGGGTTTACCAGCAGCATATAGACGATTTCATGCAGATGAAGAATTTGCCGAAGAAACTAAGATCAGACCTGGCAGAGAAATACTCTGTCTCACCGCTTGCCGTAGTTCAAAAACAGCAGAGCAGTGACGGAAGCATCAAATATCTTTTTCGTCTGGAAGACGGCCATACGGTCGAGGCAGTTCTTCTGAAAATGAAAGAGGAGGAGTATGACGAAAAAGGTGAACTGCTTCATCATGCTAAATATACTGTTTGTGTTTCCAGCCAGGTAGGATGCAAAGTGGGTTGTGCATTCTGCCTTACCGCAAAAGGGGGCTTTGTGAGAAACCTGACGCCGGGAGAAATCGTAGGTCAGGTCCTGGAGATAAAAAAAGATAACAATATAGCAAGCAATCGCCGAGTCAACATTGTTTACATGGGCATGGGAGAGCCGCTTGACAATCTTGACAACCTCGCAAAAGCGATAAAAATATTTTCAAACGAAAACGGACTCAGTATTTCCACAAAGAGACAGACAGTGTCAACCAGCGGCATTAGCTCAAAGATAAAAAAGCTCGGCAATATGGGTCTTGGAGTGCAGTTGGCAATCAGTCTACATGCCGTTGACGATGAGTTAAGAGAAGAGCTCATTCCGATGAACAAAGCATATAACATCGCCTCTATAATCGAGGCGGTAAAAGAGTTCCCTGTAAACACAAGAAAAAGAGTTATGTTCGAGTATCTTGTCATCAAAGATGTAAACGATGATGTAAAGAGCGCGAAGAGACTCATCAAACTTCTTGAAGGTATAAAATCGAAGGTAAATCTTATCTATTTCAACCCATACCCAGGCACTAAATTCGAACGTCCGACTCCTGAAAGCATGAGGCTTTTTCAGGAGTATCTTCTTAAGCGCGGACTTCTTTGCACAATTCGCGAATCGAAAGGAATAGATATCAGCGCAGCTTGCGGACAGTTGCGGGAACAGGAGATGACATCGTGAGTTATACAGATTACGGTCTTGTGCTTTTTTTAATTTTAGTGACTGTTATAGGCATCGGCGGCTTTATCATTGCAAATAAGGAAGATTGACTCTTATTACCGCACCAACCAATAGAGTGAAAGTTTTGATGCAGTGATTTCGTTCGTAATCGAGGCGGATTTTCGC
>CAYZMY010000026.1:0-13872 GCA_964479605.1 uncultured Campylobacterales bacterium
AACGTTTGTAGCGGTAGGGCACCCAGTCCTTCAGGTACTCTTTGGCGCTCTTTCTCTTTTTTGGCGCGGTTGCGCCGGCTGTAGATTGCATCAGTTGACTCCTTTATTATTTACTTACTGATTTTACACAGAATGCGTAAAATCATCTCGAAATCTGAGATTTCGAAGCTTCAGGGGATTGTAGGGCCGGCCAGGCCCTGCCAAATTGCGGGCTTAGCCCGCAATTTGCGTAACATCAGTTGTATATTTCTCTCTCTTCACGCTCAAACGGGCAGATAAGAAGCTCGTTATCTCCGGCAGCACTTCCGTTCATCGGTTTTCCCACCTGCAAAAATCTGTTCTGAGCAAGCGTTTTGAGATCCCTTGACTCAATATAGTCTTTCAATGAGCTTCTGCTCACCCCCAACTCTCTGGCAATAGAGCTGACACTCCTGCCCTCCTTGAGCCCCTTTAAAATATCGGGCTGCATGGTGTCGAATTTCGAATGTGATTTGCTCCCTTTGGGTCTGCCGACTCCGCCGTTTCTCTTCTCGCCGCTCTCCCTGAGTTCGTTGATAAGAGGTATAACCTGACCTATGGGAGTCTCTTTGGCGATCAACAGACCTTTGTCGGCTATAAAAAGATTGATTTTCCGGCTTATTGTGCAGCCTATAATCTTCACCAGCTCTTCAACCCTGCTGCTAAGTGTCCAGACCTCATCTACAATGAGATCATCCCCTTCACCCATGGAGTGGATAAATTCTTCGAACTGCTTTCTCTCCTCTATGGGTCGGTTTCTGCCGGAGTACTCAACCACCTCTTTGTCGATCTCCAGACCGCATCCGAGAGCATAACCTATCACGGACTGCTGCTGGGAAACCAGACTTTTGCTTCCCGGTACCTGTCGCAAGTAAGCGTAAGTCAATAAGCCTCCTCAATATTTTTCATAATTCTACACTATAATGACGATAAAAGTCAATTATATAATTATTAAATCGTCATATTAAATGAATATTCCGTCAACTACTCTCATGCAGTCCCGATTATGCTAAAATAGAGATATATGAGATCAAGGAGCCTGAGTGAATCTTACACACCTGGATGAAAATGATCGCCCGAAGATGGTCGATGTGGGCGAAAAAAACCCGACGAAACGAACAGCGACGGCAAGCGGCACGATAAGCATGAGTCGTGAAGCCTACGATGCCGTCATTCAAAACAGGGCGAAAAAAGGTCCTGTGCTTCAGACAGCTGTAGTAGCCGCCATCATGGGAACGAAAAAGACACCCGAACTGATCCCGATGTGCCACCCGCTTCTGCTCAGCGGAATAGACTGTGATATAGAGGAGCTTCCCGATCTGCCCGGCTTCAGGCTGAAAGTGACGGCAAAACTGAGCGGCAAAACCGGGGTGGAGATGGAAGCGCTTACGGGTGTAAGCGTAGGACTGCTCACAATATACGACATGCTCAAGGCGATCGACAAGGGAATGGAGATTCAGAGTATAAGGCTTGAATCGAAAGAAGGAGGAAAGAGTGGTTCTTATAAACGAGAGTGACAAAAAAGTAGAAATCGCATATCCGTGCGAATGGAAATACAAAGTGATAGGTGAAAAGAGAGAGGAGATAGAGGATATTGTTAAGAGTGTTATGGGAGATCGTCCCCACACTCTTACATTCTCGAAAAGCTCCAACAAGGGGAGCTACCACAGCTATGAACTCTGCACGCTGGTTCACAACGAAGACGACCGTACGGAGATATTTCGACAGCTCAAACAAAATGACCGTCTGAAGATGGTACTTTAAGGACATACATGGATCTGGAACTCAAAAGCTATTACGACAGGGCCCTCGAAAAAGGGCTTAAGAAGAACGAAGCACTCAAAGATGCGCTTCAAAAAAGTATCGAAGCTGCCGTACACCGTTACGGCGGCGCCTCTGCGAGGAATCTGAGCGAGTCTCTTTGCGAATCTCTAACAAAAGAGCTTATGCAGCTTACCGATATGGAAGAAGAGATTTTGCAGTATGCATTTGAACAGCTTATCGAAACAGTTCAAAAACCGAAAGAGAAAGAGATAGAGCGTCTTATCATAGAGATTGACAGACTTCAACGCCACCTCAATACCGAAGAGGAGGAGCTCCAAAGGAGTCTGCGCGAACTTTTCGTAGGAATAGAAGCCGCCGGAGAAAAGAGCCCCTCAGATATTAAAACACTCTGGGAAGAGGCTCTTGAAAATACCGAACTTGGCCATGTAGAGGGCCTCGGTATCCTGACGGAGACAATCGAAGCGGCTCTTGTAGCTGCACTCGAAGAGGCCGACGATATCGAAAGTTCGATCAGGGAGGTCGTAAGACAGGTAACACACAAAGCGCTCGGTGAAGGGATCCTGAGCGCAGCAAGAATACGCGCAATACTGACAACGGTTCTTATGAAAGCATCAGAACTGGCAGAAGCGACACCAAACCTTGCAAAAGAGATTATACACGGAACTGTATACGGCATAAACGATGCTCTGATCTCTACGGTAAAACAGCTTAAAAACCAGCTTCACTTTGCGCCGGAAGAGCAGGAAGCGGGATATGTCAACTGGAGCGAGCTGATCCGGATGCTTTCGCGCAGCGACGAACTCTACAAAGAGGTTATCAACGATGTCGCATCCAAAAACTCATCTTTTGTAAGAGATATTCTGCTTGGCTGCTCCGATGTGATAGGAGATCAGTTCGCAGAACTAAAAAGAATCAGCAACGAAACGATAGAAGTTGCAAAAAAGAAACTTACCGCACTTGCGAAAGAGGCGGCCATAAGAGGTGTGGAGCTTAAAGAACAGCTGACAAGCGAAGCAAAAAAACTCGGAGAAAAGGCGTGGAAAAAGGCCCTGGAAATGGCCGAAGCCTATAAGGGGAAAAAAGAGTAGCTGGGGCTCCCGCTACATATCCTTTGCCAGCGTAAACATATCGGAGAAATTCTCTTTAAAGTCCCGGCAGCGGTCACACAGCATGCTGCCGCCCCTATACGGAAAAGCGACTTTGCACTCTTCACATATCTCCAGTTTGTGCTTTACAAGCAGTTGCATTCTGTCGAAGGCAAAATCTACAAGATCGATCCCCTGCACAGTGCCGATAGAACCGGGCTGGCATATGTCATCGCATATTCCGCAGGCTATGCACTTGCCTGACTGAAAGATTATTCCGCTGTTATCCTGCAGGAGCGAAAGAGCTCCGGTAGGGCAGAACATAGCACACTCCTGGCAGTTTGTACAGGTGTCTGCATCTATCTTTTTATCGGCGACAAACGAAAACGAGGAGCCGGACAGAGCAGTACCCTCAAAATCTTCAGATACCTTTTTGAGGGAGTTTTTAAGCAGTATCCTCTTTAACGGTACTCTCTCGTCCCCTCTCGATGCGATTTCGCTGAGAGTCTGCTCTTCGCCGATCTCCGAAGCTATGCCCGCAAGCTTTTTGAACAGTCCTCTTCTGCCAATGTCCGTCTCGCTTTGTGAAACTTCCGTCACTGCAGAAATTCTCTTTTTTATGCCCGCAGCATCCAAAAAACCTTGAGCCTCCTCTATCGCCTTTTCAATGCTCTTTTGCACAAGAGCGTTCGAATTTACCGGGCACTCTTTACAGTGGGAAAGATCGCAAACGATCTCGCTCTCGCTTCTTATCGCTATAGTTATCAGATGTTCGACCGACAGCGCCCCCAGGCACGGAACATTCTCTTTGCAGGAGATCATATTCCCGCTTCTGCCAGGAAACTCTATGGCGAAACGGTTCGGATCGAAGAGTTCGCTTACAAGCGCTTCGGTCGGGCATCCGCCGACACATGCCGCGCAGCCGGTACATCTTTGTGCATCGAGAGTGAGCCTGTTCCGGTCAAAAACCATCGCATCTTCAGGGCATAAATCGATGCATATGGAGCATTCATTTTTCGCATAGTCGCTTCTTAGGCAGCTAAAGTAGTCGAATTTGAACAGATCGGCGGAACTCAGAGATTCACTGCGCATCTGCCTCTCCCGTGCGCTCTTTCAAAAGCGAGTAGTCGGAGAGCAGAAACTCAACCGTGAAATCACATAGATCGCGATAAAAGGGTGTGCCCGCCATTGGCTTGACAGCTATAAGAAAAGGGACGATCCATTTTATAAGGTGCGTGCGCAAAAACTCCGCCTGTGCGATCAGATCGTTCTGGCTTATCATGCTCTGTACAAATCCGAACTCTATGCCGGCATGGTCCGGAACATATAGCTTGGAACTCTCTAGATTCAGGTCGTATCCGTGGCTGAAGTAAAACTGCATCACCGGGTTTTGAAGACCGACAAGAATCTCGTTTTTGCTGTCCATGACAGAGGATTCAATAGGCTGGTTATGTACTACAAAAAGGGAGTTATAGTCTACATTAAGCTCCTCTTTTATTGTTTCCGGATCGTTTTTGGAAAACCACTCGAATGTCTCTTCTCCTATAGTTTTGAGCAGACCTTCATTCCCGGCAAGGTCTGCAAGCGCTTTCTCATCAAGCTCTTCGGTAAAAACCCGCGATAAAAATGCGTATATGTAGAGTCTTGTTCTGTCATCCATATGAAATTCCTTGAAACTGTTCGAAGAGTATGATAGCGAAAAGCCATATTTAAAAACACTATTTTTGAATATGGCTTCTCCTGCTTATTTGTGTTGTTCGGCTAGACGCTTCCGCCAAAGAGGCGGAGGCGTATTAGAGACAACCTTTGAAGAAGGATTTTTTGGGTGGCGGCGGAGCTTTGAATTCGGTTGCATGGATCGTATTGCTTTTTTCGTCATACGACCCTACAATGGTGACTTCGTTCCTGTTTATCGCTTCATCCAGTTCGCTGCGTTTTATCTTGTCCAGAGTCACCTTGTAGTACTTCCCGTCATCATGGACATAGAGTACCAGGTCCTCTTTTATCGGATCGCCGAACTGCCACTTTTTGAAACATCCGGCATATCCGCAGACTGCGGTTTCAAGCCTGCAGTCTTTAAACAAATCGTTCTGTGCACACCATTTGGTTGTCAGGAAGCCCTTCTTCTCTATCCCTTCGCTCGAGCCGAACAGTGCGGCTGCAAAAGCGGCAGAGAGCATGAACATCAAAATCTTTTTCATCACTTCACCTCCGATTTGAGGGTTTTGAGATATGCGACCATATCGTCGAGGCTCTTCTCGTCGAGCGGATACGGAGGCATCGTAGATACGCGCTTGCCGTGGTCCAGGTTATACCAGACGGCACTTGGATGTGCATTTCGGTTATACCCGGGGACGACTACCGCACTGGGATCCACAAGCGACTCTCTAAGATAGGCCGCTGTCGAGTATCCACCCACATTGTCTAGTCCCGGAGCCATATAGCCAGGGTCGTTCAGGCCGCTTATATGGTGACAGCCGGTACAGCCGTTCTGCTCTATAAGCTCTTTTCCGTGTGTTGCATCCCCCTTTGTAGCAGCAGTAAGCTGCGTCACAAGTTTTTCACCACCGTTGCTTCCTACAAGCTTTACAGGTATCCATCCGGAAAGAAGCTTCTGTCCGTCGCGATTGAGTCTTGCCCCGTCCCACGCCGCAAATGCGACCGGAAAGGCTCCTTTTAGGTTAAGGTAGGCATCTTTGAGAGGTCTTGTAAGCGTACCTTTCCAGACTTTGTCGGAGTAACTCATATCGGCACCGAACTTTTCACTCCCGTCTTTTATTTCGGTCATGGACCGGAAACCCTCGGAGACAAAAGAGCGCTGATAATCTTTTACCGCCAGCGCCCCTACTTTCTGTGCAAATTCCACAGTACTATCCCCGAAAGCGTTTTTGCTCAAAACATTCTGCTGCATCGATACGTCGCCGTTTCCGTTCGGTTCATATATCTTCTCCACAGCCTTTTGCAGATGTATCACTACCGGCCTGCCGTCGCTTCCCATACCGATATACGGAAGCTTGGCGGGATCACTGTAGTTTACCGGAAACTGTACGGCGAATCCGTCGGCATATACATCCGACTTATAGCCTCTTTGAATGGAGTGCGTTCCATCCGGCCACTCAAGCAGGAAAGCGATATTTTTGTTGTCGTAAACCGCCTTTACCCGCGCCTCTTTCGCTTTTGCGTTCCTGTTCAGTTTATTCGCCTTCTTGTCATTCAGATTCAATGCGGTCTGCGGGTAAAGGTGAATAGTTGTGGCTTTAATATACTCCCACGCCTTCGAAGTCGGTGTCATCTTTGCGACATCTCTTTTGGTCTTTTGTGCCAGAACGACACCATCGGCAAGAAGGGCCGAAGCGACCAGCGAGGTTGCCAGCAGTGCAGTAGTTATCTTAGTCATATTCCACCACCTTGAACTTGAATTTATTGGGGCTGTTTTTACCCTGCATATAGCGATTGTCTATCGGTGCGAGCGACAGACCCTCACTTTTGGCGATGCTCTGATAGTACTCCTGATCGAGCCTGAACATGTCGGAGTGCTTGTATGCGATCAGAATATCCATAAGTTCGCTCTTGCCGGTCTCTTTTCTCTTCTTCATCTCGGCACGCAGCGTCTTCATCGCATCATGCACCTGCGGGCCGAAAAGCAGCTCCAGCTCTTCCATAGGCACACGGTTGCTGCCCTCTATAACTCGCCCTTCGGCATCGAATTTCGGCGGCGCTTCGGTAGGCGGCACGTAATAGACGTTAGGCTGTGTGCCGTAGTCACTGCGAAGCGGCAGAGCGACTTTGTATTTGTGAACAAGTTTGTGTACCTGTCCCTCCTCGTCATCCAGGAAGCCTACGAATCGGATTCGTCCGACACACTGCTGTGCACATGCCGGCGGAAGCCCCTTCTCGACCCTCGGGAAACAGAGGATACACTTTTCGCTCTTGCTGATCTTGGGGTTGAAATATATCTTTTTGTAAGGACACCCCGCTATGCAGTAACGGTACCCCTGACAGCGGTCCAGGTCGACGAGTACGACACCGTCCTGATCCCGTTTGAATATCGCATCCCTCGGACATGCACTAAGACAGCCGGGATTAGAGCAGTGGTTGCATATTCTTGGGATATAGAAGAAGTAGTTGTCATTCGGGAAGTCACCCGCACCTTCATCCTCATCCCAGTTGGGACCCCATGTGGGCTCGACATTCGGCTTTAGCTGAGCACCGAACTGCAGTTCATCATGGTTATAGTCCCACGGCACACCGTAGTCGGCCTCTATATTCGGGACGATTCCGGCCTGAAGATCTCCGGCTTCATCGAACCCTCCGCCAAGCTCCATCCAGTTTTTCGGATAGCCGGTACCAGGGTAGGTTTCGACATTGTTCCAGTACATATACTCGCGGCCGTTACGGTTGGTCCACTGTGTCTTGCACGCTACGGTACAGGTCTGGCATCCGATACATTTGTTCAAATCCATTACCATTGCTAATTGTCTTTTGGACATCGGTTATTCTCCTTCTCTCACATCGATCGCATTGTGCATATAGGTGCAGCCGGCTAGGCACAGACTCATATCTTCAAAGAGCCCGGCATCGGCAAATCTGTTTATGTAAAAATCTCTCATACGTCGGCCTTTTCAAAATCGATCGCTCCGTCATACGCATACTGGTTTCCGTCCCAGAGACCGCCGAACTTCAGGTGTCCCCATCCGTCAGCCATCTCGAGCAGATTCACAGATGTCGGAACCACTTCATTGTGCCCTTTTTTGAATTTATACATATACGGCTCCCATCCATGCTCCATTACAAGCCCGTCCGGCGGACATGAGCTGGATACTTTCGCCATTGCATAGAACTCGCCCAGATTGTTAAAGATGCGAATCGTATCGCCATCTTTTATTCCCTTCTTTTTAGCAACCAGTCTGTTGACCTGTATATAGGGAACCCCTCTTTGCAGGCGCTGAAGTATACGGCTCTGCTTATAGTTGGAGTGGATCGACCATCGTGCATGCGGAGTCATCAGGACGAACGGATAGCGATTGTTTTGCGGTCTTATTCCCTCCATTCCGGTATTTGTCGCGGCACCCAGTTTTATGAACATAGGATGGTCGACATAGAATGTCTGTCGTCCGCTGAGTGTCTCGAGTCTCTCAAACTTGTACAGACTGTTCTCAAACGTAAAATAGGGGCGATCCGCATAGAGCGGAGACATTTTCCCCGCCTTTTCGTTCAACTGCAGGAATCCGCCCGCTTTGTACATCTTCTCCATTGTCCATGGTGCATACTGCTCACACTTCTCGAGAGCAGCCTCTACAGCCATTTTGTCCGTTCCGAGGTACGGCTCTGCGGCAGCTTCAGACTCTTCATCGGTATTTGTATACTCTTTATGGAAGTTCGCAAGATCGTGATACCCCTCACGGGCATACTTTTTAAGATCTTTGACTTTCGCTTTGGCCTTGTTTTCCGGACGGTTCGCTACCTCTTCCAGCTTTTTGGCCAGCAGTGCGAACATACTCCACTCATCTTTTGCCTCCCCTACAGGCTTCATGTTGGCAATCGGCTGGGCAAGATTTGTAAATCTATGGTAGCCGGGGCTTGTTCTGAGGTCATATACTTCATAATGAGATTTCGCCGGCAGAAGAATATCTGCATATACAGCTGCTTCGCTCATTCTGAAATCAACGTAACAGAAGAACTTCGTCTTCTTCAGAAAAGCCTCACGATACTCGCTTCCCTTGTTCCGTCTGAATTTCGAGTCTGCGACGATGATTGCGGTATCCGGCTGCCACCAGGGTTTGACCACATTGCCGTGGTGCGACTCATTGTTCGCTTTGCCGTTTTTACCCTCTTCCAGGAGTTTCTCCACAATCTCCATATAATCTTTTTTGCTCATGCCGTTCTGGGCTCGGCGCACATCTTTGTCGCTGAAATATCTGTCGAATGTCTTCATTCCGTCGCCGAATACGAACTCACCTACAAAACCGGAGCCGAATCTCGGTGCATATTTGCCGCTGAACCCGCTGAGTGCCCCAAGGCCGCTAAGACTGAATTCGTTTTCCGTATTCAAACCTCCATACGGTCCCATACGTCCGGTCAGGCCGCATATGGAAGCGATGTTCCAAATAGTCATGACACCGTTGAAATATTTGTTTAGCGAGAATCCGGTGGTGATCGTTGCAACTTTCGGTTTGGCTATATCATAAGCAAGTTCACGTACCACATCCGGATGAACTCCGGTAATATCCTTCGTCTTTTCAGGTGCGAACTTTGCGGCAGACTTTTTAAGCAGTTCAAAAACTGTAGTCACCTTCACTTCGCCCTCCAGAGTTTTGACACTCCATTCGCCTTCAAGCTCAGGGTCGATTCCGAACTCTTCCAGCCGAAGAGTATGGTGCTCATTTCCTTCTGTTCCCGGCATAAGAGCCGGTTTTCCGGTTTTGGCATTCATTGCATAAAACTCTTCGTGGAACTTCTCCTCTTCCTCTTCGTTCTTTGCATGCTCCATATCTGACCTGCGAAGCATCTTCTGATTATCCAGCCTGACAAGGAACGGAAGGTCGGTAAATATCTTCATAAAGCCGGGTTTGTAGAGCTTTTCATTCAAAATCACATTGATAACGCTCATAGCCATTATATTGTCGCTGCCCGCCTTGATCGGTATCCAGAGGTCGGCAGATTTGGCCGAGGCATTGAATTCCGGGGTTATAATGATGACTTTCGCACCGTTGTATTTGCCCTCCCATACAAAGTGGGCATCGGGAATCCTGGAAACAGACGGGTTTCCTCCCCAGAAAATAGAAGTATCCACATTGTACATAAAATCGTATGTACCGCCGACATTACCCTCTCCGTACGCTATGGCGGCACCTGAGAACATATCTCCAAGATACGAAGCCGGATAAATTCTCACAGCACCGAGTTGAGTAGAGAAGCGAAGAGGTGCGCCGCGTCGGCCTTCTGTAAGCAAGCCGGTACCGGCATGCACCATCAGCTTGTCCGGCCCGCGCTCCGGATCGGTCATAACATCAAATATCTTTTCGGCTACCTCTGTTGCGGCCTCATCCCAGCTGATTCTCTTCCATTTGCCCTCTCCGCGCTCTCCGACACGCTTCATTGGGTAGAGTATTCTGTCCTTCTCATACATGATCTGCGAGTGCTGGACACCTTTGTTACACCCTCTCGGGTTAAAATCGGGTATCTTCGCATTGATGGACGGATATCTTGCCGACTGGTTTTCGCGTGTCACCACGCCGTTGTGAGACCAGACCTCCCAGGCACAGTTGCCCTGACAGTTTACACAATGGTATGCAAACCCTGTCTCCTCTTTCTTTCCGCGCGTAAAATCGAACTCATTGCGGTACATCTCTTCCGTATAGGTTGTATTCGGATAGTTCTCTTTCCCGTTTTCAACCTTCATGACACCGGTCTTGGCGAACAGGCTGCCCTGAGAAGCCACCAGCGCCGCAGTAACTCCGGAAAACTTCAGAAAATCTCTTCGTTTTATATTTTGCGTCATTTTTTCTCTCCCTTATCGTCGAATCGGCAGATTCATATTGTTGCCCCAGGTATCCCATGCCCCGGTGTATACTTTAACGTTTTTATACCCAAGCAACTGCAGTGCGGTCACAATATCGGACCCGCGTCCGGCACCCACCTGGCAGTAGGCGTAAACCGTCTTGTCTTTGGTGATCCCGTACTTTTTGAATGTCTCTTCAAGCTTTTTGAGCGGACGGAAGCTCTTCTTCCTCTCAAAATCGGTCACCTTTTTCCACTCTATAAAAGTGGAGCCGGGTATATGTCCGCCCCTCGCGACGTTATCCATCTTTCTCTCTCCGATTATCTCTATCATGCTTCTAGAGTCTACGATAACGAATTTGCTGTTTTTACCGTTTTTCAGAATATCCTGCATCGCATCGAATACCTCTTTGGTTCCGGCAATAGCACTTGTATCTATCTCACTCTCTCTGATTTTGTAGTGTGTATGCTTAAAGTGCTTCTCTTTGCCGCGCTGTACAAGCAGCTTTTTGGCGACCTGTTTCATCTGGGCGGCAATCTCTTTTTTCTTGGCTTTAAACTCAGCCATTTTTGCCTTGTCTCCCGCCTTTTTCGCTTTTTTATACGCTTTTTTTGCAGCTCTTTTCTCTTTCTTGAGCCTGTCGTAAATTTTCTGGTTGGGATCGAGCGCCTTTATACCATCCTGTCCGCCGTCAAGAATGTAAACCTTTTTGTGCCCATAGGATTTGAAATAACTGTAAACACCGGTCGCATTGGGGCCTCTCCAGTTGTCATAAGCGATAATGGTATCGCTCCTTTTGATCCCCTTGCTGCTAATATAGTGCTCGGCATGGTCCGGACACTGATATAGAGGTTCACACTGGAGGTTCCCCATTATATCTGCATGGTGCAGATGGTGTGCATACATATTTCTAGACCCTTTAATATGGCCGCCTTCAAATGCCGTCTCACTGTCTCCGCTCACAAAGACATAGCCCGGCTTTCCGATCAGCTTTACTGCTTCTTCTGGCTGGATTGTAATCTTGTCTGCACCCAACAGTGTCGATGCAGATAAGACAGCCGCAAAGCAAAGTGTCCTGAACCACTGCTTCATCATAACTCCTTATGTGTTTGTTCAAGGTGTCTAATGCACCGATTTTTCGGGTTTTCCCGATAACAATTCATTATAGAAACTAATTTCTTAAGTCAGCTTGAAAAGTCTCAATTCGCTCCATTTATAGAGCGATAGCCTGACTTTGTCCAAACTATATCGACCTATATCCAGTTCTCATGAAGAGCTTCGGCAGTTAAACTGATCATGAACCTGAAAAAGCTGCTGCATATCATCGCAAACTCTTTTCCCTCTCATCCTATATACAATGGTGTTGACTCCGTCTACCCTTTTTGCTACCATAATTTCAGCCCCTAATGCACACAGGATCCTTCCGCGTGCAGACTTCGGCTTCAATCCCCTAATGAAAGTACTATATATTATGGATAGAGAGAATTCACTAGAAGAGCTGAAAAACAGAAATTTACCGTTAATAAGGGTAAAAGAGATTTTTGAAGCGTTTAAAGACGATATGGAAATTGTAGGGCAGGTCGCCATGAATCTCAGCATGCGTACATCCGTATACGACAAAGAGGCCGGCAAAGATGCCCTAATGGAAGAGTTGCTGGTAAGCCTTAGCGAAACTGAAGATATGGGGAGCCGGTGGGCAGTGGCAAAAAACCCCCATACCCCCTCCCACGTGCTGCAAAAACTTGCGCAAGACAGCGTCAATCTTGTCAGGGCGCTGGCGGCTACAAATCCGAATACTCCCGTTTCAACCCTGCAAAAACTTTTTGCTGATGAGAAGATCGTGAGAGACGGACTCTCCGGCAACCCGTCGGTACCGGCCAAAATCCTTGCCGTACTTGCGGACGACTCCGATAAAATGGTTCGCATGAGAGTCGCGGAAAACCCCTCTACACCCAAAGAGGTTCTGGAAAAACTTGAAAAAGATAGCGATGAAAATGTCGCCAAAGCGGCAGAAGTAAATCTGAAACTAAGAGGTGATGCTTGAAAAAGAACAGAGATGTTATGCCTCCGGCATACGAAAGTGTGGAGAACCATCTCCTTGCCCTCTTCTATTCCGGTGTATATATAACAAATGCCGAAATCGTCGAGATAGCGAAAGGACTTGGGCTGGAACTGCCGATGAAGGAGCGCACCGCTCTTTTAAAGCATCTCATGCGCCATGCTCATGACAGCGGGAAGACCCCCGGTATGCTAAATGGTTTCATAATGCTTCTCAAAAAGCGGATTCAAACCTATCAGGCGCTGGCACAAAGTTTTCCCGAAGCCTCCGACCTCGCCAAAGAGTGGATTCATAAAGCCAACTCTACAATCTTGCTGCTGCAGCGCGAAATGAGGAGTAATCCGTATGAATAGAGAAACCGTGATAAAAGAGCTGGAAAAAATAGGCTATCCCGGGCTCGAAAAGTCTATAGTGCAGATGAAAGTCGTCAAAGAGGTCCTGACCGAAAACGGTAAAATCACCGTTTTGCTATCTATGCAGAACGATGAAGCCTATATGAAAATAGAGTCGGCCATAGAGGATCTTTTCGGAGGAGAAGTGGCCGTAAAGAGGGATGTTCCCGCAAAAAAGAGCATCAATTACGGAAACACATCCAATCCCAACAACAGGGCTCCGTACGCAAAAAGAGTCATTGCCGTTACAAGCGGAAAGGGAGGCGTCGGTAAAAGTACCGTTTCGGTAAATCTTTCTGTCGCCCTTGCGCAAAAAGGTTTCAGCGTAGGGCTTTTGGATGCCGATGTGTACGGTCCCAATGTGCCGAGAATGGTAGGTACGGCCCATGAGAAACTGCAGTGGAATGAAAAAGAGAAGATAGTTCCGAGTGAAAATTTCGGAATAAAGATAATGAGCGTAGGTCTGACTACTCCCTCTTCCGATACTCCGCTTGTATGGAGAAGTTCGGTGGCGGTAAGTGCACTTATTCAATTTCTGGAAGATGTAGATTGGGGAGAACTAGACTTTCTGGTCATCGATATGCCTCCGGGAACCGGTGATATTCAGCTTACCATGGCACAGGAGCTGCCCATAACCGCCGGCGTCATCGTTACAACACCCCAGCCTGTGGCGCTGGATGATGTAAGCAGAGCCATCATGATGTTTAAAGATATAAAAGTTCCCATAGGCGGGTTGGTGGAGAACATGAGCTATTTCATAGCTCCCGATACCAAAAAGAGGTACGATATTTTCGGAGAAGGGGGAGGTGAAGAGACTGCGGCAAGATACTCTATTCCTTTTCTCGGCAAAATTCCCCTCGATATGCAGATCAGAGAGTTCTCCGACAATGGAACTCCGCCTGTCGCCATGGGTGATAAACTTCAAAAAGGGTACTACAAAGAGATAGTGGAAAATCTTTTAAGAGAGATAGGGCACCCCGCATAGAGGGCGCCCCGATAATTTAAAGCCCCTTTGGCATCTGATTTTACGCA
>CAYZMY010000027.1:0-13744 GCA_964479605.1 uncultured Campylobacterales bacterium
ATATTCCTTCGATTTTTGTGCAATAGTATCTGATTATAGTAAATCGTCCATAAATGTTTATTGAATAGATGTAAAAAGCCGATTTGAAAGGACGACGGGTTGCACAGGCCGTTTTAAACCGACAGAGCAGATAATATGGAAGATCCCCTTGACGGATGAAAAGATACCCTCTAAAAGATAGATCGTATTTTATGCCGGGGCTCTAAAAATTGCCTCCTATAGACCCGGTGCTTTCCACATCGGCTGTGTCAATCCCCGGTCGGCCAGTTCCAGCTGCGCGGCATAGATCTCCTGCCACTGTCGCGAGATGCTGCGATACTGTTTGTGATTCTCCATATCCGGTTCGTACCGCCGCTGCCAGCGTACCAGTTTCTCCGCCGCTGCCGGGATGCTTTCGTAGATGCCCGCTCCGACGCCGGCGGCCATGGCGGCGCCCAGTGCAGTCGCTTCTGTCACTTCCGGAATTTTGATCACTGCACCCGTAACGTCGGCCAGGATCCGGCACCAGAGATCTCCTTTGCTCGCACCGCCGGCAAAGACGATTTCGTCGAAAGAGAGTCCCGTGAAAGCCTCGATCTTTTCAAGATTGATGGCCGAGACGATACAGGCATTCTCTTCGAGGCTGCGAAACATCGACGCCCTGTTGCAGACGGCGGGGTCTATGGAGAGGTTGATGAAAGAGGGAGCGGCATGGTACCATCTGCCGTATTTCATGCTGTCGGAGAAGATAGGCATAATGCCGTGCGAACCGACCGGAACCTCTTTGGCTTTCTCTTCGAGAACAGCGTAGGCATCTCTGCCCTGCTCGAGAGCTTCCAGCTTCTCTGTATCGCAGAAGGCGTCCCTGAACCATCGCATGACGAGTCCGCTGAAAAAGGTGATCCCCTCCGCCTGTGAAAGAGTACCGACGACATGAGGGTTGACACGAATACCCATATCTTCGGGCGGTGTCGCACTGTTTTTGATGTTGACCACCTGCTGCCAGAACGAGCCGCCCAGGATCGCGACCTGTCCCTCTTTCACCACGCCGAGTCCTGCGGAGCCGAGCTGCACATCCCCGCCTCCCATGACAACCTTTGTCGTCGTGGCAAGCCCAGTTTCAGCGGCTGAGTGTTCCGTCACCTCTCCCATGACTGTTCCCGGCTCGAGTACGGGCGGAAAGATATCGTCTTTAATCCCCACTCTGGCCGCCATCTGCGGCTCCCACACTCTTTTTGAGAGCGAAAAGATCCCTGTAGTGCCGCCGTTGCTTGGGTCTGTAGCTATGACACCGGATAGTTTGGCGAGAATCCAGTCGCCGATCATAGAGATATATGCCGTTTTCTCATAGAGTTCGGGGTTATGGTTCTTCAGCCACAGAAGTCTGGGCAGCGCGCCCAGCGCGAATGTCTGGCCGGAACGTGCATAGAACTCCTCTTCGATACCGGGGAAATGCTCTTTAAGGTATTTGACCTCTTCAGATGCGCGTGCATCCACATTTGCTACACCCCAGAGCGCTTCCCCCTCGCTGTCGTACAGAACTATCCCTTCGCGCATGCTCGTCGCACTGACCGCCGCTATATCTTCGCCGCTAAGAGCCGCTTTTGTGAGAGCGTCACGTATGCATGCCGTCACCAGCGCCCAGTTTTTTCCTGTATCGAAGGTCATGCTGTTTTCGACACCCTCCTCATGCAGGTGTGTCCACTCCCGCTGCGAAGCGGAGACCTGATTTCCTTCACTGTCGAAGATGACCGCCCTGATACTGCCCGTTCCCGCATCGATCGCCATCAAATACTTCATCATTTCCTACTTTTTCAGTTTTGCCTGTTCGAGTTCCCAGTACTCCATCTCGAAGCTCTCTTTCTCACCGATGCTGCGGTAGCCTCCCAGTTTGTCGGCACGCAGCACGGCACGCATTGTATGTTCGATAATATCGCCCATCACGTCTGCCTCCTTCTGATTCCTTCCGAAAAGAACGACGCCGAAATCCCTGATAACGGCATAGTTGGGTGCCGGGTTCAGCATGATCTCATCGGTCGCATAGGTTTTGAAGTATCTTTCATAAGCCGCAATATAATCGGCTACGGCTTTTTCGATATTGTCATCTTCCAGTACAAGCGGCACTCTTTTGGTACGGATGATATGCTCCGGCGTCAACACTCCCCTGGCGGCGAAATCGTCAAGGTTTTCCTGAGAGCTGTACAGCAGTGCCAGATCGCTCTGGTCTGTTTTCATCACAACTTCGTGCCCTTTGACCCTCTCTATCACCTCCTTGAGCCTGCCGAGATCGAACGGCTTCGGTACTCTCTGTTTCCCTATATTCAGCGGTGCACTCTTCTCTAAAAATGCCTCCGCCTGCGATACGGCATCGATCATCTTTTCGTAGGAGCTCCGGGCATCGTTGCCGAAGGTGAAGATACCGTGGTGGTGCAAAATGATGCCCCGGCAGTTTTGCCAGTCGAAATCTCTTGTCATCTCATAAATGGTATGGGCGAGGATGAATCCCGGCATAACGTAGGGGACGATGAGGAAACCGGGGAAAAGCTCATCGATCAGCGCTTCGCCGTTGCGCGAATTGGAGATCGTCACTACGGCGTCGGCATGCGTATGATCGACAAATTTGAAAGGGATCAGAGCATGCAAAATAGCCTCGACCGATGGATTCGGCGCTTTCAGATTCGTCATCGCCGCCTTCTGTTCTGCCACCATCTGCGTATCGCTCAGCGTCTTACGTTTTGCCATATCCAGCAGGGCGGCAAGACGTACCGGGGCGAAGCCCTCCTCCTTTATGGAGACGAGATCCCAGCCGCTCCCTTTGACATACAGGATATCTTCACCATTCTCTTCGATTTTTACCGAAGTGTTCCCGCCGCCGTGCAGCACCAGTTCGTCGCTTCGGCCAAGCAGGTTGGAAGTATAGACCCTCAGTGCCAGGTCTCCGCTGCAAGACCTCGCCGCATTTTCGTCCCATAAGCTCTTCACGACCTACCCCAGTACAGTAAGTTCGTCAGTATATTTTTTCTCGCAGTAGGGTTCGTAGCTCGATTTGTAAACAGCATAGTGCGAGGATCTCTTGTGTCCATCCAGTGCCGCTTCGTCACGCCATGTCTCGACCGCCATGAATTTGCGCGGGTTATCCTTATACTGGAATATCTCGTAGAAGATGCACCCATCCTCGGCTTTGCTGGGCTCCACCATGGCGGATAGCAGCTCTTTCATCTTCTCCTCGCTTCCCTCTTTTGCGATAAAAGTTACACGTTTGGTAATCGTCATTCTCAAACTCCTTATAAAAATTTTAGTATATCTTTATTTTCCTTGACAATATTTTCAATTTTGTCCACCGACCGGCCTATTTCGTATAATATTATAGTAATAAAGAAAAGGGCGGTCTGTAAATGAGTTCAAGATATCGGGCATTTACCCTGTGGGGTAATAAATGCTAAAATGAAATAAAAAAAGGATCTGACATTACCTATTCTATAGAGCCTGCAAAGCGCGAGGACAAAGATGCGATACTGGCGGTTATGAGAGTATGGAACATGCATCATGTTCCTTCGGTAGAGATGCCGGAGCTGGATATAGAGAGCTTTTTTGTCGCCAGGCTTGAAAACGGAGAGATAATAGGAGCGGCCGGTTACGAGATTCTGTCGGCGACAAAAGGTAAAACAACACTTCTCGGTGTCTACCCGGAGTTTCAGGGTATGGGAGTCGGAAAGGCGCTTCAGATCCGCCGTCTCGAAGCGATGGCTGACAGAGGTGTGAAAGAGGTTGTCACCAATGCCGACAGGCCGGATATCATCGTATGGTACAAAAAACATTTCGGCTACAAAGAGGCCGGCCGGCTGAAAAAACTCTGCTCTTTCGGTCTATGTGAGGAGGAGTACTGGACTACTCTGATAATGGACCTCGATTCATACTTTTCGGGCATTGAGGAGAAAGAGACCAGAATATCCGAATATATGGCCAGGTACGACCCCTCGCCTCTGAACCCGTTTGATCCGCTTATTATCAACGTCTGCCTTACCGGAATGACTACATCCAAGAGAGTCAACCCCCATGTCCCGACGAGTGTTGACGAGATAGTCGAGGATGCGATCAGAGTCTACGATATGGGTGCCAGTATAGTCCATATTCATGCGCGGGACAAAAACGGAATTCCGACACCGGATGCAGGGTATTATGAAAAGATAATAAGAGCCATACGCCGCGAAAGAGAAGATATGGTCTGCTGTGTCACCACCTCCGGGCGAAACTGGTCCGACTTTGAAAGAAGGGCCGAAGTACTCTACCTGACCGGTGATGCAAAGCCGGATATGGCGAGTCTTACACTGGGTTCGCTCAATTTTCTCACAGGTGCCAGCACAAATACGATAACGGTGGTGGAACAGCTTGCAATGACGATGAGAGAGCGGGGAATCATGCCGGAGTTGGAAGTCTTCGACTCCGGAATGGTCAATTTGGCGAAATATCTTGAACGCCACGATATTATAGGAGGGAAAAAATATTTCAATATACTTCTTGGAAATATCAATACCGCTCCCGCTACGATAGGAACGCTCTCCCATCTTGCACAAGCTCTGCCGGAAAATTCTATCTGGGCCGCCGCCGGTCTGGGCGGTTTTCAGCTTCCTATGAACAGTGCGGCCATAGCTGCGGGCGGGCATGTGCGTGTGGGGCTCGAAGACAACCTCTTTTTTGATTATGAAAAGGAGGTGCCCGCAACCAACGAGATGCTGGTTTCAAGGGTCGTCAAAATGGCAGACCTGCTCCAAAGACCGGTGGCTTCGGCGCGCAAAACACGACAGATGCTTGGAATATAGGGAGTCTGAGGCGTTCAGGATGAAGCGTTTCTTACTCTTTTCTCCATCATCCGGGCTATCGCTTTTTCTATTTTGACGGTCTGGTTGAACGGGTCGGTTTTCGGATCGGGAGTGGCGTAGCGCATACATGCATTCACTTCGAACAGAAGCAGATTTCCCTCTTCGTCTATGTTGCAGTCGATTCCGAAAAAATCGAGCTTCAGGAGTTCATGGATTCTTTTGCATAGTTTTACGCTTTTTTCGGGCGGAGAGTCGATAAAAGCCTTCTCCTCTTTCATGATGTCGTGATCTCTGTAGAGTTCACTCTCCCTGCTTGCAGAATGGATATTCCATGACTGCGACGCTATCATATGACGGGGAATCACTTCTCCGTCGACGACGAAAAAGCGGTACTTTCTGTACAGCCCGTCTTCGGATTTGAAATCTGCAAACTCTGTAAGGTAGTAGGTACTGCCGTCAAAAGCGTACTGGTCGAGCTCCAAAAAAGAATCTGCATCTTTAATGAGCATCATTCCGCGCCCTCCGTGGGTTCCTGCAGGTCTGAATATAAATGGGAAGATTAAGCCGAGCTTCTCGGCAAATATCGGGACTTCAGCCGATCGTTTCGGGATGATCCTGACTGTTTTTGGAGCCTTGATATCTTTTTCGTCGGCCAGTAGTCTGCTTATCGCATCCCGCCGTGAAATTTTTATAAAATCAGGTCGGTTTATGACATGAACTCCCATATCATTGACAATTTTTGCAGCCTGTTCCAGTGTTCTTGAGTTTGTGTCCGGGTCGCATATACTGTTGAATATGAGTGATGGACGGTTTATTCGCAGGGGGGCACTGTTTTTTTCTCCGCCGAGAAGCAGCGTCTGAACTGTATATTTTTTAAAAAAAGTGTGCTCGAAGACGGAGACATTTCCCTTGTGGATAATGTCGCAGTTGTCGATTATTCTCCTGTTTATGGCGAGAACGGAGCGGTTGTCGTCGCTTACACCCATAAGGTTGAGTATAGTCATGACATCGGCTCCTCTATCTTTTTCCTGGCCATTTTCGTGATGGCTTCGATAAGTTTTTTTCTATATTTCGGATTGTAGTAGCTGGAGCGTTTTTCGCCGGAGAAGATATCCATACAGCTGTTTACTTCGAAAATGATCATCTTTCCGTTTTTATCAAAAGCGCAGTCGATTCCGAAAAAATCGAGCCCAACTCTCTGTGCGATCTCTTCAAAAACCGGCCTCAGCCCTCTGTTCCAGCTGCTCAAGAAGGCTTTCTCTTCACGTCCGAACTCCTCTGTTGAGAGATCTTCATGAATCTGCCACTCCCTAGAGACAATAAGATGCCCGGGAAATACCTTTTTGTCTATGACGAAAAATCTGTATTTCCTGTAGAGTTTGTCGGGAGAGGCGAAATCTATGAACTCTATAAGAAAAAAGTCTCTTCCATCCAGTGCGAAACGCTCCAGCTTTTCAAAATCTGCCTCGCTCTCAATGCGGACCAGACCTCCTCCGGCCTGCCCGCCGGCCGGGCGAAAAAGGAACGGGTACCCAAATCCATGCTCTTGTGCCAGCTCTTTTGCCTCATTAATTGTTCCAGGTTTTATCCGAACGGTCCTGGGTACTCTTATGCCTTCTATACTTTTAAGAAGTTCAGCCATTTTATCTCTTGAGCTAAGCAAGATATGGTCGGGATGATTGATAACGGGTACGCCCAGTAAAGATATGACACTTTTTGCATCTTCAAGGCTCTTTATGTGTGAGTCCGGATCGCAGATCCCGTTTATGACAAGGTCAGGTTTGGGAATTTTTGCTCCCCTTGTCTCTCCTCCTCCGCATATGAACATATTTACAGAAGCCTGCCCCTCCTCGATATACCTTGCCAGAGGTAAAGAGCCGTCGATAAAATAGAGGGGCTTGCCGTTTTCGGCGTAGGTTTGTACTATACGGATTTCGTCATTGTCTCCGACTCCCACCAACTGGAGTATATTCATTGATCTTCCGATCTCTTTTTATGAAGAGACGGTGGAACGGGCCTATTTTTCTGCAGCTCCATAATTTTCGCCGCATCACCCTCTTTTCTGGCTTTGGCCATCTCCCTGAGCCACTCCCGTTGCGCCTCAAAATAGGAGTCTTCCGCTTTGGCTCTGGCCTGCATTACAGCTTTTCTTTCGGCTATCTCTTTTTCCCGTTCATAAAATCTCTCGAGGGCCTCGGGTCCTTTTGCCCTTGCCTCCTCTTCTCTTTTTCTGTATAGCAGATCTTTAATCTCCCCGATACTCCGTTTCTCTTTGATTTCGGAGCCACTCTGTATCTCAGAAGGTGAAAAAGCTGCATCATCTTCTCTTTTTTTATGAACATTCTCGTCAGTTTCCGAGAGAATTCCACCGCTGTTGCTATCGTTATTTTTATCGCTTTTTTTCTGGATAGGAAGAACAGTGATTGTATCTGGAGTCTCTATTTCAGACTGCTCGATATTTTTCTGCTCTTGAGCCGGACCGAGCAGCAGAAAAAGCAGCAGCAGCACAAATGCCGCCGCTGCTGCTATTATGTAACGATTCATCTTTCCACTCCGCTATGGGAGATTGGAAAAATATGGAGGCAGAAACTATCTGCCTCTCTTTTTCGCTGATCAGGGTGTAACATCTACACCGTCTACATTGATCATGCCGTCAGAACCTTTGTCTCCGCTTCCGCCGGTACCTGCAGAGACGTTGACACTGCCTGCACTGTTGGTTGAGGTTCCGTTTGAGGAGGATATAGCTCCTACTCCACCGTCGCTGTTGTCTGCATCGCCGTTCGAGTTTCCGCCGTTGACGATGATGTCGCCACTGTTGGATGCCTGCATCAAAGAGTAGATATACACTGCTCCACCGTCTCCGCCTCGGCTGTTGTTTCCTTCACCGTTACCGCCTGTAAGAACCATGTTTCCGCTGTTTGCAGCATCGTTGGTTGCCCACATTCCGACAAAAGCGCCGCTGCCTGCATAAGAATCTGTTCCGTTCACATCGCCGCCTGCACCGGTGACGGAACCGCTGTTTGTGAGTTTGCCTACACTCTCAAGCTCTACACTACCGGCATTGCCCGATCCCCGTACCGCATCGGAGGAAGAGACATCGATATTTCCGCTGTTGTTGAGATAGGACTGGCTTGTACCCAGACCGCTTTCATAGGTTCTATGGAAATTTCCCATATTCATGTTGATATATCCGCCGTAATTGCGTGAACTGTTCATCGTGTCATCCATGCTTCTGCCGCCTCTTGCGATAATATCAGCTTCATTTACAAGATAGAGCGGAGCTACATAGGTGCCTTCATCCCCTGTGTAGATATCCATAAGTACATTCCCGCCGTTTTCGCCGTATGTCGCACCGTTTCCGCCGCTTACGTCGATAGAGTCATATCCAAGCAGTTTGACAACTCCTCCGATAGCCAGTTTTCCGTAATCAGCAGCGTAGAGTCTATATCGGATATAAACTTGTCCGGCACTTCCGCCGCTCTTGGTTACCGAGTCTCCGCCGTTGACATGCAGGTTGCCGCTCACTTCCAGGTTTGTATCGGCGTGAACCTCGTCATGTACAGATTTATAGATACTTATATATCCGCCCGATCCTCCGGCAACCTCTCCTTTTCCGCCGTTTGATATGAGATTACCCGAAGTTTTGAGATCACCATCTTCGGCATTGATCTCTATACGAGCGCCATCACCTCCGCTTTCTGATGTTGAAACACCTCCGCTCGCGTCTATGTTGCCGCTGTTGTAGAGCGCACCGCTGTCAGAAGTCAGATATACTTGTCCTCCGCTTCCTGCGCTCATATTTCCGTCTCCTCCTACACTGACAAGATCGGCTGAGTTGAACAGAGATGCCTCATAACTGTACATCACTATGTTTCCGCCTTGGCCGCCTCCGTTTTCGGAACCGTTACCTCCTCGGGTATCTATGGCTCCTTGGTTGTAGACATCATTGAAAGCGGTGATTTGAACATGGCTTCCGGATCCTCCCTGGCCTCCGTTTCCTCCGTTCGCAACGATTTTTCCGCTCGAGGTCATAATAAACTGTCCGGCTCCCAGGAATACACCGTTGTTGTAACCGTAGCGGAAGTTGCCGACATGTCCGGCATTACCGCCTGCTCCGCTGCCAAGTCCGTTTCCTCCGGATACGTCGATGGTGCCTTCTATTCTGACAAGATTGAATGAGTTTCCATAATAATATCTTGCCTCCGGTGATTTCGCATCGGCACTCTCCTTCGCCCATCCGTCATAATAGTACTCACCGTTGACATAGACTCCTCCTCCGTTTCCGCCTCGTGCACTGGTATTTCCATCTGCCAACACCATAGATACGTTTACATCAACCGCATCTTCTCCGGATGTATCTATGAGACTTCCTTTACCCATTATAAACGCTCCCTCGGTGTAGACGTTGAGGGCGCTCATATCGGCACCGTTGCCAAGCTCGTCGGCAACCGTTACCGCCGGTACCTCTACAGGTTTTGTCTTCAGTGTTCCGTTTATGACAAGATCGTTGTCAAGCTGAAATGCAACCGTATCTGCACCTGTGGAGTCGTTGTTGTCACTATCCGCATTGTCTGAGTCGATATTTGGCTCTATTATAACTGTTGCACCGCTTTCGATAGTCAGGCTGGTAGCCGCTTTGTCATTGCTGACATTATCATCCGCATCGGCCACGTAAAGATAGACATCACCATCCATCAGGTAGGGTGTACCTGCGCTGAGGTTTGCGTCTATAACCTGCTGCATATTCTCAAAAGATGAGATATTGAGATCGGCTGTGATCTTTTCCGGGTTGTCACCCAGGTGTGCTACGTATGGGTTGGCCGGCATGTTGAACGATGCATCGACTTTCCCGCCCTTTTTTACTTCTATGGCGCTCTCAGACCTTATCTGCACTCCATAGTAGTCACTGTTACCTCCGTTGCTCTTGTTGCTGTCTCCCCCTTTTACCTGAATAGTATAGACACCGCTGGTTGCCGATGGTTGCGTTGCTCCTCCGCCTCCGCCGCATCCGGCTGCCAACAGTATGACAGCGGCCGCCGCCGACAGAGTGATGTAGTTACGCTTTTTCATGACAAATCCTTTGTACTTTAGCAACACAAGTACCTTCCAAGTACACCTATATTTCAATTCCTCCATATCGAGTTATATCTTATAACTCCATATATTCATTATAGTAGTTAATTAATAAAAATAAATTTAAAACCAATGAAGTTTGCTCATCCGTTAAATAGTGTGAACCCCGTAATGAAGGTTTTCAGCGGATCTGTTCTTTGCTGTGCAAACCGTAAAAGGAGATGAGTAAAAAAGCAAAAAAGAAAAAGAGTGCATAGGGCAGGGAAAAGGAGTATGCTTCTCCTCCTTTTCGGGGCTGTCCGGAGGTGAGAGTAGATTTCCGACTCTCGGGTTGAATAGAGTTTACCATGGGATCGGCAGCGACTCTTTTTTCGAGTGAGTCTGTACAGAAATCGGAGTCGGCCGCAACTATGAGAGAGCCGGATGCACTTGAGAGTGTCTCATAGGTGTGGACGACTCTGAGGTGATATCGCTTTAAAATCTCTTTTGCACTTGCTTTGGAGACTTCCGGATCGAAACGGATAATGTAGCGGCAACTCTCCTTTACATCCTCTTTTTTGTTAACATCTGCCTCTGCAAAGGCGGAAAAGAAAATCAGCAGCGGTATGAGAATATATAGTTTCATGAAGAGGCCTTTGTCAAAAGTTTGGGCTCTTGGCAGCGGTAGACGAAACCGGCGTACAGTGCGAGTACAAAAAGTCCAAACCCGTAGTGTCCCGCGATATCGTGCGCCCAACCGTATGCATAGGGATCAAGGTGCATGGCTGCGGAAACTCCTGCCAGCCGGAGCATGTTGGCCAGTATAATCGCTATGTAGCCGAATACAAGCCAAAGCAGCACTGAGCGGTTCCGGGAAGGATATGAGAGCAGAGCGGCTGCAAAGAGCAGATATGCCGCCATAGCGTTGCATGCGTCCGTTATAACAAGGAATGATCCGTTTTGAAAAACGATAGTACTTCCTTCCTGTACAAACGGTACGGAACTCCATAGCAGGATTTTTTGAAGCGCTGTGCCGGTCATTGCCGTTTGTAGTGAATTTAGAGAGTATAGAGGTGAAAAGGGAAAATAAAACAAGAGAAAAAAGAGTGGTACAAGAATAGAAAAGTGTATGGAAAAGCGTTTCATCGGTTCTCTCCTTTCCCAAGTGACAGATATGAAATGAGCAGAAAACCTGCAATTGCAGATATGAGGCTTAGAGGATCGAATCCTCCCGAACCGCCGCCCGGTTTTGCATTTACGGTTACGGTAACCTCTGCTCTGTCTACTCCTCCTTTTGAATCAGCCATTACGTAATCAAAAGTGTCTGAGCCTGTAAATCCCGGGTTCGGTGTGTAAGTGATCTTGTTCGAGTTGATAACGGCAGAGCCGTGGGCGGGATTTCCTACAGAGATAATTTTAAGAGTATCGCCGTCCGGATCGGTGTCGTTTGAGAGTACATCTATCTGTACTGAGCTTCCTTCCGTAGTTACAGCGGAATCGTCGACGGCCTTTGGCCCCCGGTTTACGGTAACGGTTACCTGTGCCGTATCGGTGCCGCCGTTTCCATCCGATATAGTATAGGTAAAGGTATCTATTCCTCCATAGCCGGAGTCAGGAGTGTAAAGTATGACTGTTCCTGCGATCTGTGCCGTACCGTGCGCGGGCTTGGTTACGGAGAGAATCGCAAGGGTATCGCCGTCCGGGTCGCTGTCGTTCAGGAGTACCTCTATAGATTTTGAGCGGCCGGACTCTGCTTCGGCACTGTCATCTACTGCGTCAGGAGCACTGTTTGAGGATGTTGAGCCTACAGATATGGTCACTTTCGCCGTGGCGCTGCCTCCGCTTCCATCGTTTATCTCATAAACAAAAGAGTCGTCTCCTTTGTATCCGTTTTGTGGAACATAAAGAATTCTATTCCCGGTTATAGTGGCATTTGCATGCCCGGGGGGTGTGGTGACGGCGTTTAGGGTTAAAATATCTCCGTCCGGATCGGTGTCGTTTGAGAGTACATTTATTGTGATGCTCATGTTCTCATCTGTATTGACTGTATCGTCCAGCGCAGTGGGAGTATGGTTGGTAGCAGCAGTATTGAGATTCAGTCTTCCTCCTGTTGCCACTTTGCCTGAAAGAGAAGCAAGCGGGTCGACATTGTTTAAAATCCTGCTTTTTATTTCGGCAGCGGTTTTACCGGGAAATATGCTGTATAAAAGAGCTACTGTCCCGGTAACGTGAGGCGTTGCCATTGAGGTCCCGTTATAGTAGTCGTAGCCGGCAGGCTCTGCCGTACCAAGACCTATATCGTCGATATAGACTCCGTCATACTGAACATCCGTGTCGCTTTTGAGATGGAAACGGAACATAAAATCCGCACTCCAGTAGGAGGGGGGAACAGTGTAGCGGTACAGGTTCCATGTATAGTTGTACGATGCCGAACCGCTTTTGGCGTCTATCTTGTGCCAACTGTTTCCGCCGTCTTTCGAGATTTCTATCCATAAATTGTCATATCCGGATTCTATTTTGAACTTTGCCCTGAAGCCCAGGTACAGATGATCTGCAGCAGGATCCAAAGAGGTCAGGTCGATCGGATTTTTAATCGTCAGAAAAGCGTCTGCAGAGGGTTGGTAATTTGCAGAAGGAGAGTCGCTCCATGCGTATGATCCGCTATATACATCTTCAGATGTAATCTGCCAGGTCTCATTTGTGCCGCTGTGAAGCCACATGGAATCGTTCGACTCCATATCATCGAAAAATATATCTCCGTTTGCCGGAAGATAGTCACCTCCGGGCAGAGAGCTGAAAATATTAGTTCCCGGCGCCGCCAGATCGACAGATACAGCACCGGTATTCGAGAAACCGGCCGGATTGTCATCCTGATCGGTAGCTGCAACGCTTATTATATTGGCAGAGGGATATGAGGCCGGATAGCTGGGACTGCTGTCTATGTCTGAAGATTCGTTGCCGGCCGCCGCTACAAATATGATACCGGCATTTCCCAATGCATCAATGGCCGTATTTACGGCATCTCCGCTGCTGCCTCCGTTTCCTCCGTACGATGCGTTGACTGAAACGATATCGACTCCGTCTCTCTTCATCTGGAGAATATAATCTAAAGCTTCCAGAATATCTCCGTCGTAGAGGTATCCGTCAGGTCTTGCAACTTTGAGTGCCATTATCGAAACGTTCCAGTTTATCCCGGCTATCCCCTTTGCATTGTCTCCTGCTGCTCCTATCGTACCGGCAACATGGGTTCCGTGGCCCATGAAGTCCATAGGGTCGCTGTCGTTTGAGCCGTTTTCGTCCGAAGCGAAATCGTAGCCGTAGTAGTCGTCTATATATCCGTTCCCGTCGTCGTCGATCCCATTGTTCGGAATTTCGCCGCTGTTTCTCCAGATATTGTCGGCCAGCTCTTCATGCGTATAGTCTACACCTGTGTCCAGAACTGCGACTACGATGGCGTGATTTCCGGTAGATTTTTCCCACGCTTCCGGTGCATCGATATCCGCATCGGCTGTACCGCTGGTGTAATTGACCTGTTGGCCCGTATTGTTCAACCCCCACAACTGTGAAAAAGAGGGGTCGTTAGGTACTCTCATCAGCTTTCTTCGATAGTTTGGGTATGCAGCTATGACATTCGGATCACTTTTGAGCTTCTCTATCAGCTGCTTTGCAGGTAAATTGCCGCGAACCAGTGCGACAGCTCCTTTTTTATTTGTTGTAAGGTTTTTAAAACTCTTTATACTCTTTAATTCTCTGGTTGAGAGTGTCGAACTCCCCTGTGATCTGTATATTACTATCGCTTCCGAAGGTGCGTATACCGGCTCTTTCTCTTTTGCAAAAGTCTCTAATGCAAAGAGTTGCAGAAAAATAGTGAGTGCTGTAAAACGGAGAAGATT
>CAYZMY010000028.1:0-7328 GCA_964479605.1 uncultured Campylobacterales bacterium
GCGTATCGTTCTCCCCGCAGGGTGCAGTGCTTTCGCCCGTACTCTGCGTTGGATTCTCTTGAATTCGCTTTGGCGAGTCCTGCAAAAATCCGCCTTGATTACGAACGAAATCACTGTATCAAAATTTTCAGTCTATTAGTCGGTGCGGTAATAAATCTGTTTCAATAGAGTTTTATCCGGCAGGTCTGGAAAATGGTCGATCATCTCTGTATAGCTGCCATATCGGCGGAGTGTATCTACAATAATCTTCAATGGTTCGGAATAGATACCGGCAATATCTGACTCTCCTGCCTCAAGCTCAAAAGCCAGCAGTTCATTCGGCGGATCGAAACGGGCATCCACTCCCTTTTTATTTCCGCGGGCATCTACTCTGTACCATCCGAAATCCTTCAGATAGACAGCGTTAAGCCCGTGAAGGCAATATGCATCTTTCCTGTACTCGAAACATTTCAGACGCTGGTAGCAAAAAGCGGCCGGTATTCCGTTTGCTCTGAGAAGAGCGGCCAGCAGATGGCTTTTGGCGTAGCACCACCCCGTTGCATACTCCAGAACCTCGCTGGCGCGGCAGGTGGTGATGTTATCTTTAAAATCTCCGCTGTGGCGTATTTCGTCGCGTACGAACTCAAAACAGTTACGTGCAATCTCCGTATCCGACCTCAAGTTGCGCGCCAGCTCTGCGGCACACTCTCTCACCGCTTCATTCCTGAAATCGACGATATCACTCTGCATGAGATACTTCTGCATCATCTTGAAATCTTCAGCATCCTGTTACCGCCTCTTTGAAACTCGTAAGCCACCTTCTCTATGCGGCAGTCGTAGCCGGCAGATTTAAATATCTCCATCAGCGGCGAAACAAAGGCGGAAGCTCTGCCTTTAAGATCGAGAATCGGAAAAATCCGCACCTCTTTTCCGACACGAAGCATCTGCTCTATGGCCTCTTTATGAAACTCCAGATCAAAGTTTTCCGAATACAAAAAGAGCAGATGCGAAGAGAGAACAAGATCGAAGGCATTATCCGAAAAAGGGAGAGAAGGGAGAGATCCTTCTATGTAGCGTCCCTGCCCTTTTCCGGCTTCATAATCTTCCAAAAATCTCTCCATAGCCTGCTGCCGCACCTCTCGCAGCATCTCCGGCGATGAGATGCTCTTCCAGACAAAAAGGTCGCAGTGCTTTTTTACTTCGCACAGCACCTTGTCTGCAGTCTCGTCAATGCGGCGGGCAATCTCTCCTGCATCGAAACGGTAGATCGGGTCTATGGAGACTACGCGGTATCCGGAGTGCGTCGCTTCCGCATTGAAAGATGAAGGACCGTCGCCGCAGCCAAGTATCCGACCCTCAAAATCTTTTTGCGTAAGCGCAAACATTTCGGAATACTCGCTGAAACTGCGTCCCCACGGTACAACATTTTCCAGATTCACCACAGCTCCTTTAAAGTACCAGCCTCCACAGGAAATAGGCTGTTATCGAAACGATTGCAACTCCTACCAGATCTATGAAAAATCCGAATGATGCCATCGTTTTAACCTTGATTATCCGTGAACTCATTATTATAGCATTGGGAGGCGTGGCGATGGGAAGCATGAATGCATAACTCGCCGCAACCGTAGATACCATAAGTATCAGAAGCGTAACAGGGTTGTCCACACCGTAAAGCTGTGCCATTACAGGGAGTGCAATCGAGGTTAGAGCCGTATTGCTCGTAATTTCGGTTGAAAAGCTTATAACCAGCGCTATAATCGCCAATGTAAGCCACAGCGGCAGAGAGTGCACAAATGCAAGCTTTTGCGCTATCGCTTCAGCGAGATGGGTAGATCCGAACGCTGCGGCTATGCTGAAGCCGGCACCGAAAAGAAAGATGATCTCATATGGTATCGCCCGGCTATCCTCCCACTCGAGAAGGCTGATTCCGGGAAGAAAAAGTATTAGACCGGCTGCAAGCAGAAGCCCCTTCTCATTTAGCCCGAGTCCCGGATACCACGGCTTTATAGGGGTATTTAGAAGAAGAAGCAGAGAGAGACCGCCCAAAATTGCGAGCAGTTTTTTCTGATCTTTTGTAAACGGTTCCAAACCTTCGGAAGCCTCTCCGATTTTTTCATTCCGGACTCCTATACTCAAAATCCATGGAATGATAATCAGCATACTGACGACAACCGGTGCTGTCATTCCCATCCACCCTGTAAAAGTGGGTGCCTGCATACCGATCGTATCCAGATATCCAAGCAGCAGAAGGTTCGGCGGCGTACCGATGGGGGTAAGAATTCCCCCTACGCTCGCCCCGTAGGCTATTGCAAGCAGAATTCTGATTTTAAGCCTCGCATTTTCCGTAAGAAAAAGACCGATCGGCATGAGCATCAAGGTTATCGTAGTATTTGAGAGTATGGAGCTCAGAAGTGCCGAAACTATGGCCATCGCATAGATTATGCCGCGGGGAGTATGTGGAAAAACACGCAGAAGTCTGTTTGATATCTGAGTATGAAGCCTGCTCTTCTGCATCGCGATTGCAAGCATGAATCCGCCTAGGAAGAGGAAAATTATCGACTTGGCATAGTTAGGCGTAACTGCTTTTAGCTCTATGATGCCGAAAGCAGGAAAGAGCAGTATGGGCAGAAGCGAAACTACACCCAGCGGCAGGGCATTGTTTGTCCACATCACAACAAGAAAGGTTACAATTCCAAGCAGCTGCGCCTGCTGCATCGTAAAGAAGAAAGAGGCTGCCGCTCCGGCCGCCAGACTTATAAAAAGCGCCGCCGCTATCTTTTTCATTTTCTGCCTTTCAACGGATTATCGCATAAAGTTCATCCATGTATACAACATCGACACCTTTTAAAATTGCTTTCGATTTTGCAAGCGCCTTCAAAGTTGTCGTATGGGGGTGGCCGATGGCAATGGCATACCCATGTGCTTTTGCAAGACGTACAGCCTTTTTCAACTGGTTTTGAATATAGCTGACATCCGGCTTGTTATCAAGAAAAATATCCCGTCCCACATAGGGGTCTCCATTGAGCTTCGCTATTTTCGGAACAACAGTTTTCGGAGTGGTTCTGCTGTCTATAAATGTAAAACCGTAACGCTTTGCAAGCGGATAAAACCGTACCATGGATTCGGCATCCGCCGTAAACCTGCTGCCTGTATGGTTGTTGATGAATTTTGCATTCGGGAACCAGTGGCGAAGTTTTCTAAGCCTCAGATCCATCTGCGACTCGGAGCTCTCTACAGTCATAGTCTCTTTTTCAGCATGGTTGTAGCTGACCGCTTCCATCGGAAGGTGTATCATATAGTGATGCAGGGATCTTGCAAACTTCGGAGTATCAGGGTGCCTTGGTGTCGGCGGAAAGATCGAAGGGGTTATTTTCCAGGGAAGTGCTTTGATCTCTTTAAGCTGGGAAGAGAATGCGACATCATCAATGATGATCGCCAGCTTCGGCTTTGCCAGTGTCAGCTCTTTTTTTGCGGCAGGTTTTGCAGTAGTGCCCTCTCCTCCGGCTGCGGCATAATCTCTTATTTCAGAGAGGTCCTGTTTGGCTGCGGCAGGTTTGGTAACGGGGGCCGGTTTGACACTTTTCAGCCTGTCACGAAGTTTTTCTATATCACTCCTGTAACTGCCGATCCTCTTTTCATAACTCTTTGCCGTATGCTCTTTGCCCGCTTCATAGCCGATCCATCCGGCGAGGCCCATCAAAACAGCGATAATGACAAATACAGCAGTACCGGCAAGAAGGCTGTTTACAAAACGGCCGGACCGGCCGCTTTTTTTTCCTTTTTTCAAAGAGGAGGAAGGTTTTCGTGCAGGGTGTTTTCTTTTTGCCATATCTGAATCAAAGCAGGTTTGCGCCTCGAATCAGGCGCAAACAGGGAAAATGCTAGTTGGTCTCTTGATCTACGATTTTGTTGGCTTTGATCCACGGCATCATCGCTCGCAGACGACGCCCTGTAACCTCTACCGGATGGTTTCTGAGATTGTTGCGCTCGGCATTCATGCGCGGATATCCGGCCTGACCCTCAAGTATGAAATCTTTGGCGAACTTGCCGTTTTGGATCTCTTTGAGTATCTCTCTCATCGCTTCGCGGCTCGATTCATTGATTACCCGCGGTCCGCTTACCATATCGCCGTATTCGGCTGTGTTGGAGATGGAGTAGCGCATATCGGCTATACCGCCTTCGAAGATAAGGTCGACTATCAGCTTCATCTCGTGAAGGCACTCGAAATAGGCCATCTCTTCAGGATAGCCCGCATCTACCAGTGTTTCAAAACCGGCCTGAATAAGAGCGCTTACACCGCCGCAAAGAACCGCCTGCTCACCGAAGAGGTCGGTTTCTGTCTCATCTTTGAATGTGGTTTCTATGATACCGGTACGGCCGCCGCCGATTGCGGAGGCATAAGAGAGTGCAAGCGCTTTGGTATTGCCGCTGGGGTCTTTTTCAATCGCGATAAGATCAGGAATTCCTCCGCCTTTTACAAATTCGCTGCGAACAGTATGGCCGGGTGCTTTCGGAGCAACCATCATGACATTGATGTCTTCTGCGGGCTGGATTCGTCCGTAGTGAATGTTGAAACCGTGACCGAACGCTATTGTAGCGCCGCTTTTAAGATTTGGAGCGATCTCCTCTTTATATATCTCCGCCTGGGTTTCATCAGGCAGCAGTATCATAACGACATCCGCTTCGCCCGCTGCATCAGCCACTTCCATAACCTTGAAGCCTTTCGCTTCCGCTTTTTTCCAGCTGCCGCCGCCTTTGCGCAGACCGACAATAACTTCAACTCCGCTGTCACGAAGGTTTTCCGCATGGGCGTGGCCCTGGCTTCCGAAGCCGATCATCGCCACTTTCTTCGACCGGATGATCGAGATATCGCAATCTTTGTCATAATAGACATTCAATGCCATAGTTCTATCCTTTGGAGAAATTTTTGGTGATTATAGTAAAACGGTACTTTGAAGCATATAAATCCTCCTTTGGAACTGACTTTTATAAAAAACTGCAATAATCTGACAAAATGACGATAATAATCCAATTGAGAATAAAATACAGTGATTTTAGGGCACCTCTAAAAAGTCAATTTACAAAAGGTACAGTTTATGCTGAAAAGTCTGACGATAAAGAAACGGCTCATTATTCTTAGTCTGCTTGCGATAGTTACAATCTCTTTGTATGCTCTCAAAGTCTTATATACCGACTACGGCGAATACCGCAACGCCTCCTCCACCATAAAAGGTACCGAACTCTCCATAAAACTCAGCGATCTGCTGCATGAGTTTCAGAAAGAGAGGGGGGCAAGTGCCGGATTTTTGAGCTCAAAAGGAAAAAAATTCAAAGAGACTCTCTTAAAACAGAGAAAACTGACCGATGAAAAGATTGCGATCTTGAAAGATTACCTGGCAACCCATAACGACGAGTATGCCGCTGAAACAAAAAAATCTGTAGACCTCTCCGAACTGAAGCAGATGAGAAAAAGTGTCGACTCCATGTCTGTGAGCACCAAAAAGGCGGTCGGCTACTACACGCACATAAACTCCTCTATTATCGACACAATCGCAAGACTCTCTACCCGTGTCAAAGATCCCAGGTTAAGAAACCTGATGAACTCGCTGGTACTTTTCATAAGCGGCAAAGAGCGGGCCGGAATTGAACGGGCGGTTCTATCCGGTGCTTTTTCGAAAGATAGATTCGACAAGTTTTTATACTCCAAATTCATTTCGGTCCTGGCCCAGCAAAAAGCCTTTTTCCATCTTTTCGAGGTGACTGCCAATGAAAAACTAAAAAAGTTTTACGATAAGACAAGATCCGAACCGGCTTTCTTGGAAGTGAGCAAGATGAGAAAAATAGCCCAAAGCAAAAGAAAAGAGTTCGGAGTAGATGCTTCATACTGGTTTAAAACCATTACAAAGAAGATAAACGGCCTTAAAAAGATAGAAAACTTCATTCAGCAGCAGATTTTGCAAAGATCTATAAATGCAAAAAACAGTGCCCTTACGGAGTTGCTGCTCCTGGCTCTTCTGTCACTGTTTACACTCGCAGCCATAGGGTATATCTCAAAAAGCGTGACAAAATCTATCATAAGCTCCATAGAGCGCCTCAGACGTCTCATAGAACAGATCAACAAAGGCGACCTCTCCGTAGAGGTGGAACGCAGAAAAGTCAGCCGAAACGAAATGGATGTAATTACAAAACTTCTCGACTCTCTTGTCTCAATTGTAAGAGAACTTACCGGCCGCATAAACCGCTCCGTCGATATGGCGGCAAAGGGTGATTTCAGCCGGAAGCTCAGTGACGAAAATATGGAAGGAGACTTCGCAACCGCCATCCATATGGTTCAAAACGGAATCGAGGCGATGGAGGATTCACACAAAAAGCAGCAGATAATTAATTTCTCCTCGAAACTCCACTCCATAGGAGATGTCGGAGAGGGTCTTTCTCTGATGCAGAATGAAATCTCAAAACTGATCGATGATCTCGGCTATGTTCTCAAGAGCACAAAAAATACAAGTGAGCAGTCATCCCAGAGTATTGAGACACTCGAAGATATTCTGCAAAAACTTCAGTCGCTTGTTATGCAGATCAACGACTCCAACAGCTCCATAGAGCGCCTGAACGCGATGAGCAACGAAATAACGTCGGTAGTGGACCTCATCAAGGATATCGCTGACCAGACCAATCTTCTTGCTCTCAACGCCGCCATAGAAGCCGCACGTGCCGGAGAGCACGGACGGGGTTTTGCAGTAGTTGCGGATGAAGTCAGAAAACTCGCCGAACGTACGCAGAAAGCCACCAGCGAAATCAATGTCTCCATCAATACGATGAAACAGGAGTCGGGCTCCATAATGGAGAAATCGGAGACGATGACAAAAGTTGCGGGAGTGGTATCTGAATCGGTGGCAGAGTTCAAAGATATGATGCACAGACTCGACGGGGATGCGAAAGAGATGTCGGAACTAATAGAAGAGATGGGGGACCAGGTTTTTGTAATTCTTACAAAAATCGACCACATCATATTCAAATCCAACGGCTACAACGCTATGGTCGAAGCCAAGAGCGATGTAACCCTCGATGACTACAGCAGCTGCAGACTAACTAAGTGGTACGCTTCCGAAGGGAAAAAACGGTTCGGCTCGACAGCAAGCTATCAAAAGCTTCAGACTCCTCACAAAGCGGTACATGATCTTATCCTGCAAAACCTGCAGTTTATAAAAGGAGGAGACCGCCGGCTCGAAGAGGAAGAGAGAATAATCGAAAACTTTGTCCGTGTGGAAGAGGCCAGCAAAGAGCTATTTATGCTGCTTGACAGTATGAGAAGCGAGATTCACGGGAAAAACAGGTGATCGCAGGCAGAG
>CAYZMY010000028.1:7428-13303 GCA_964479605.1 uncultured Campylobacterales bacterium
CAGGCCCTGCCGAGTTCCGGGCTCTGCCCGGAACTCGCATAACATCAATATCTTTACCTCGGTAAAAGCGCCCGTAAGTTATCATAATGTACAATAACCAAACTTCCAAAACTCCGGAGTATGCGCCATGGTTGAAAAAATCTTAAAAAAAGTCAAGTCGCTTCCGCCGCTGCCTGATAGCGTCAGCAGGGTACGGCAGATATGCAACGATCCAGACGGAACTGTAAAAGAGCTTGTACCGGTTGTAAAACAGGATCCCATGTTCACCGCCGATATTTTAAAAGCCGCGAACTCCCCGCTCTACGGCTTCAGCCGGCAGATAACCTCTATAGACCAGGCCGTGGCACTCTTCGGCATGGGAACCATACAGGGATTTGCCATATCGTATGCGGTTAGAAAGAGTTTCCCTATCACCCTCTCTCCTTACGGCGTCGGGTCTACAAATCTTATGGAGGTTTCTACCCTGCAAAACGCATTGACGCTGCAGTGGGGGAAAAACCAGATATCTACTCACCGGGCCGAGATGATGACAGTCTCTTTGCTTATGGAGCTCGGCAAAGTGGTTGCTTCGCTAATCCTCGAAGAGGAAGGAAAGGCCGATGCTTTCAAAGCAGAGATAAAAGATGCGAGAACATTTGAAGAGATTGCGGAAACAGAGAAGAAATTCCTCGACATTACAAGCGAATGGATAGCCGCACTAATGTTCAAACACTGGAAGTTTCACGACAGTATGGTTTCCATGATGCGCTTTTTGCATACTCCCGAAGAGGCCCCGGAGCAGTTGCGCCGCCATACTGAAATACTGGGCGTTGTCAAAGAGGCGGTTCCGTTTTTGAAACCGCTTTGCGAGGAGTGCGTCCAGTCTGCCTATGAAAAAGCGGACAGATATGAACTTCAGGCAGAAACCCTTCATGAGGCGATAGAGAAAATCAGTAAATGAGGGCATTTCTTACCAGAATTGCAAAAGGAGCCTACAGGAGCGATATTGAAAAGGAGTTCATTCCGCTTCTTGAAGAGCTGATACGCGAACATATCGTAAAAGAGAGTGAAAAAACCGTAAAACTGGATGCCAAATACCGCGCCGGTACCATCGACGTTCTGCCCTCCGGTACAGCTTTTGTGGAGATGATCGGCGCGAAAGGCAGAGATATTCTGGTAGAACCGAACAATCTTCACGGTGCGAAAAACGGAGACTACGTCATAGTCCGGCGCCTTTTCGGCAAAGCCGGCAGGCCGTCGGCGAAAGTGGTGAAGATAGTCCAGCCGGCTTTCGTCTACTCTGTCGGTTATATAAAACAGAGCGAATCCGGCCTGAAGCCTTTTCATATAAAGACAGACCTCCCTATGGAACTCAAAAGCTCCATAGAAGAGCTTGAAGCAGATACCGTTTTCCAGGTCGACAACCGTACATCCAAAATCACCAAAATCCTGGGCACCCTCAAAGATCCGAAAGTCGATGAAAAGATTTCACTGGCTATTTTCAATAAACAGGAACTCTTCAGCGAAGAAGCTGAAAGAGAGGCAAAAAGCCGTGGAGACGAGGTAGATGCCTCTTTATATCCGGAACGCACAGATCTGCGGCACCTCCCTTTCTGTACAATTGACCCGGTAGACGCCAAAGATTTCGACGATGCGATTTTCTGGGATGATAAACGGGGCATCCTCTATGTCGCCATTGCGGACGTAAGCAGCTACGTAACGGAAGATAGTGCCATCGACAAAGAGGCGAGAAAGAGAGGGTTTTCGATCTACTTTCCTCATAAATCGATACCGATGCTTCCGAGAGCTTTGAGTGAAAATATATGTTCTCTCAAACCAGATGTCGACCGTCTGGCATACGTCTGCCGAATGGAGCTCGACAAAAAGAGTCTTGAAGTTAAAAAGCACAGCTTCTTCGAAGCCGTAATCCAGTCAAAACGACGCTACAATTACGATGAGATAGACGGATGGTTTGAAAAAGGTCTTCAGGAGTGCCCGCAAGAACAGAAGCAGACACTTCCATTCATATTCGAACTGAAAAAAGTGACCGACAGACTGAGGGAAAAGCGTCTAAAAAAAGGTTACGACTTCCGATCCACAGAGGTTCGCATGGAGCTGGACGAGGAGCAGAATCTCCTCTCTACACGCATCGAAGAGTCCACCCCGTCGCACAAGCTCATAGAGGAGTGCATGCTGCTTGCAAACAAAGCGGCGGCAGAACATTTCGACTATGGGATCTTCAGAATCCACGAACCGCCTACGCCGGAGCGTATAGAGAAGCTGGTGGACGAACTTGGCAAAATCGGCATATATACCGAAGAGAACACGGAAGATTTCCACTCGCTGGTGCTATCTTTGCAGAGAGAGGCCCGCAGAATGGATATCGAGCCGTATGTAGATCAGCTCATAATACAGACCCAGAAACAGGCGAGCTACAGTGCCGAAAATGTAGGCCATTTCGGTCTCGGTTTCGAGCGCTATACACATTTTACATCCCCCATACGCCGCTACTCCGACCTGATGGTGCACCGTCTTTTGAAAACACTCCATTCAGGCGATGATGAAAAAAGAGAGTATCTGCTTAGAAATGTTGAACCGCTTTGCATAAAAATCAGTGAACTGGAGCGTGAGGCGACCCGTGTGGAGTGGGATTTTATGGCACGAAAATATGCAAGATGGGCACTATCGCACAAGGAAGAGACTCTTCATGCCGTCGTCGTCGAAGCGGCGCAGATTCCGGCGGCAACCACAGATATGCCTATAGTCGGAATGCGGCTCTTCTGCGACAAAAGCGACCTGCTGCTGTTTGACAAGATAGAGGCGAAAGTGAACATCGTACACCTTCCGCAGGCAAAAATATTTGTACTTGTCGAACGCTCAAAACATCTGCTCGAGGAGAACTGAAAAAGATGTACAAACGGGATTTTGACAGGCTGTTGGAGCAAAACAAAGTGCCGAAATCGATCATGCTCTACGGCGACAACGACTACTACATCGATGAGGCTCTCGGACGTATAGTCGAGATGACCGGGGCAAAAGAGACGATGCTCAAACTCTACTTCGACGAGTACGATTTTCAGGCCGCAAAAAACTACCTGGGGCAGAGTTCTCTGTTTGGAGACCTGAACCTTCTGCTTGTAAAAAGCGACAGAAAGATACCGAAAAAAGAGCTCTCCCATCTTATCGAGCTGGCGGCGAGAAACGATAACAGCTACTTTCTCTATGCCTACACGGGAAGCGATTTCAAATCGATGACTTCGAGCTTCTCTCCAAAAGCAAATGCCCAGCATGTACGCTTCTTTCCGCCGAATCTGAACGAAGCGGCAAACATCGTGCAGCAAAAAGCCCGTCAGATGGGAGTAGATATGGACCGCTATGCAACGGAACACCTGCTCAACGCACTGGGGCTGAATCTCTCGATGGCCGTCAACGAATTGGATAAGCTGGCACTTCTTTCAGGCCCCGTGGGCACAAAAGAGATCGATGAGCATATATTTTCTCTTGTCCCCGTAGCTATGGAAACCTTTGTCGCTTCACTCTTTTCGAAAAAGGGGCTTGATGACCTTTTGAAACAGGTCAGCCAGCTTGGAGAAGACGAATTTGCCATACTGCGCGCCGTTCAGTATTTTGCCGGTCAGCTATTTCTGTTTCATGCCCATATCAAGCTCTTCGGCAGCGCCGACTCGAGTGCTGTTCTGGGGTATCGCCTGCCAAAGCCGCTGGAGCAGCAGAGAGCTCAGCTTGCCGCCAGAATCTCGACCGAAAGTTTCGAAAAGATATTCGACGCACTTGCCGAAGGGGAGCTGGCTATCAAAACGGCAGGCGGCTCGTCTCAGAAAGAGTCTCTTCTGCTTTCAATTTTAATAAAAATTAAATCTTTCTTAGGGTAAAATCGCGATGCTCTTTGCTCTTTCTTTTTGAGACCGTTCAAAAGGAGAAAACCACGAGGGCTAAAACCACAAGGAGACCAACCAAATGACAAAACATTACGAAACTCTCTTCGTTGTCAAACCGACACTGACAGAAGAGGAGATCAAAGGACAGATCGAAGGGATCAAATCGGTCCTGGAGAAAAACGGTGCCGAAATTGCCGCAACCTACGACTGGGGAATGCGAAAACTGGCTTACGAAATAGAGAAAAATCCTCGCGGATACTACTATGTAATCTACTATACTGCGCCAAGCAGTCTCATAAAAGAGCTTGAAAGAAACTTCCGCTACAATGAAGAGATTATCCGCTATATGAACGTAAAATACGAAAACAAAAAAGAGATCAACGCATGGCAGAACCTCGTAAACAAAGCGGGTGCGGCCAGTGCGAAAAAAGAGGAAGCCGCCAAGCCGGCTGAGACAGCAGGCGAGTCTGCATAATATATTTTAAGGCCATTCGATGTTCAACAAGGTAATTCTGATCGGAAATCTGACACGAGACGTAGAGCTGCGCTATCTTCCCAGCGGTCAGGCGCTTGCAAAATGCGGCATAGCTACCAACCGACGCTACAAAGATGCCAGCGGAGCGCAAAAAGATGAGACGATGTTTATCGATTTCACTGTATGGGGCCGCTCTGCGGAAGTTGCAAACCAGTACCTGCACAAAGGCAGCCGGGTACTTCTGGAAGGACGTCTCACTCTCGAGCAGTGGACAGATCAGAACGGCCAGAAACGAAGCCGCCACTCCATAACGGTGGAAAACCTAAAGATGCTTGACCGCAAAGGTGAAAACGAGGCTCCCGCCCAGGGAGGATACCGTGAACCTGCAGCACCGAGCAGCCAGCCTTCACAGGCCGCCTATACTGCTCCGCAGAAGCAGCAGCCGGCGCAGCCGTCACAGGAACTGCCGAGCATTGACATCGATGAAGACGATATTCCGTTTTAGCACACAGCTGAAACGCAGAAAGAAGAAAGAAAAAGGATAAAACATGGCAGAAAGAAGAAAATACTCCAAAAGATACTGCAAATATTGCGAAGCGAAGGTCGAATTTATCGACTACAAAGATGTAAACAGCATAAAAGCCTCTCTCTCAGAGCGCTACAAAATTATGCCCCGTCGTCTTACAGGCAACTGCAAGCGCCATCAGGAGATGGTTGAAAAGGCTATAAAACGAGCACGTGCAGCTGCACTCGTACCGTATGTAGTCGACCACAAACGCGTTATCGCAAACCCTTTCGAAGAGATTAGATAACACCTCTGCCGCTCCGAACTTTTTGGAGCGGCACCGCTTTTTAACCCTCCTCCACTCTTTAATCCTAAAATACTGTAGCAACCGGCACAGCTTGTATGAACCGGAAATCTGAAAAGATGTTATAAAAAAAATTGTATAATTGTACAGATTCCACAATAAAAGATTTTTCGTGAAAACAGCTGCAATTGCCATATTGTTCCTCATCGCCGTTTTTGTTCTGTGGCGGCTTAACAGTGCAAAGAAACCTCCATTTGAATTCAGCGGTCAGACTCTGCACTTTCACAGCGGCACCTGCTCGATAGATCTACCTTCATATGGGCAAAAAGATGAGCTTATAGACGTTCTTGATATCTCAAGAAAGTTCCTGAGGCTCCCAAACGGTTCGGCACTGGTCTACGAGAGTGTTGATTTTCCGGCAACCTATGATTTCTCTTTTCCGCCGGATGCAGTGGTCGCAAAAATTTTCGGATTCACCAGCTACAGTGTTGATACCGAAACTCGACATATAGTGCTCATAAAGGGGGAGGATTCAAAAGGAAGAGTCTTCAGTGTGCTGGCTGTACCGGAAATTGCACACAGGCTTGAAATGCTCTACCCTCTTGATGAAGAGACGGCAAATATGTTTGCGGAGTGTCTTGTAAAAGGTGTCAAAAAAGAGTTTTCAAAGTCATCTGGTTCGGCAGATATAAATATCCGTCCCGACTGGAGCGAAA
>CAYZMY010000029.1:0-12952 GCA_964479605.1 uncultured Campylobacterales bacterium
GAAGCATCTTGATATGCTCATAATAGACAGGAAGCAGATAGAAGTACTGGTACATTGAAAAACCGAGAATGAAAAAGTAGATCATCATTCCATTGGCGAATACCGGGTTTTTAAAGAGTGAAAAATCGATAAGACGGTGCTTTGACCACATCTCGCTAAGTGCGTAGAGCAGAAAACCTATTATTGAACAGAGTAGCAGCAGGCCTATAAAAGAGTCATTCAGCCATCCGAGCTGCTGCCCCTTGCTCAGCATAATAAGAAGTGAAACCGTGGCGAAGGATATAAGTACGAAACTGACAAAATTGAACTTGAGCTTTTGAAACATTCTCTCTTTCGGAAGAAAAACTAGACCCGAGATGATAAGAAGCAGACCGACCGGTACATTTATGAAAAAAACCATTCTCCAGTTATAGTATTCGGTAAGGTATCCCCCGATGGTTGGTCCCAGCGCCGGTGCGAAACTGACCCCAAGACCGAACAGTCCCATTGCCAAACCCTGTTTGTTCGGAGGAAAATAGCTGAAGATCATAATATGGCTGGTTACCATTATAAGAGCTTCTCCGACACCCTGTATGACCCTGAAAATTATCATATGCTCCAGAGTGTCAGCCATTCCGCAAAAGAGGGATGCAACCGCAAAAAGGAGAACCCCGGATATAAATACAGATTTGGCACCGAACCGTTTTATAAGGTATTCGGTTATCAAAAGAGCGATAGCGGCGGCTACCATATAGCTTGTAATGATCCACTGCACCCCGTACATATCGCTTGCCAGCGGGCCGGTCAGCTTGGGCACTATCACATCGACCACGGTGGTATCCAGAATGGCCATAAAGGCACCTGTCATGACGATGATACTGAAAATCGCACGCTCTTTGGGGGTTATATCCCACGGCTTTTTTGCGTTTTCACTCTCTACGTCTTCTGCAGGAAGTGCCAACCTATCTCCTTTTTATGGCGACCGAAGCGCTCATGCCTGCTCGAAGCTCTTTTATATCGTCAAGCGATATCCGAATCGTAAAACGCTGATCGAGCTTTGTAAACTCTCCGCTCGCTATGTCTCTCGGTACAAGAGAAAAGGTGGAAGCGGAAGTGGGAGCAATCGACTCAACCTTGCCCTCGATTTTCCTGTCTCCTGCGGCATCAACGGTGACAGTTGCCGAGTTACCCGGTTTTACCCCTTTCATCTTCTTTTCGGAAAGAAGCACTTCACAATAGAGTGCGGATGTATCTACTAGTGCGTAAACCGGTGAGCCTCTCTTTATGACACGCGGTGCTTCTATGAATTTTTTGGCGATCACTCCGTCGAAGGGGGCATAAAGATGCGTATATCCGATTTTTTTATCTATCTCCAGCAGTGCCTGTTTCCTTGACTTTAACGCCTGGGTTTTGGCTTCTATACCTTTTTGAAGTTCCGCAATCAGACGCTGTTCGACCTTTGCGAGTCTGTATGCATCAAGAGAGCCTTTTTGGGCCGCCTGCAGGGAGCGATACTCTCTTTTCATCCCCTCTATCTCATCTGAAAGAGCGTCTCTTTGGGTGTGGATCGTTTCAAAGTCGGATGAGGCGATTAGTCTCTTTTCAAGCATCTTTTTATAGCGGAGTGTATCTTTATTCAGTTTTTCCAGCTTGGTTTGCGCCGCTTTTATCCTGTACTCAAGAGACTGCAGCTTCATGGCTACAGATTCCATATCGCTGCCGGCTATCGAAGTTTTCAGAGATAGCGACTCTTTCAGGCGTCTCTTTTTCAGCTTCATAGCATCCAGTGACTTTTCAAGACTCTCAATCAGATGAAGCAGCTCTTTTTTGGCGATTTTTAGGTCTGTCGGGTCGATTACTGCAAGAAGTTCACCTTTTTTGACCGGCTCATTTTCTCTTTTCACCATTTTTGTAACTTTGCCGCCGACTTTAAAAGCAAGGTTTGCCAGTCTGTCGCTTTTGATGAAGGCAGCTTCGCTTACAGCGTTGGCGGAACGAAATCCGAAATATCTGTAACCGATGTATGCAAATGCCACGACCAGGATAAGAATAACCAACGTCCCCAGTTTCCTGCCCATACCGCTCCTTTTCAAATTGATAACTCTTTTTTATGCACCGCTAAAACGAAATGAGTTATTGGTGAATTATATTCACAAATTTATTAATTTATTCTGATTTAAGAAGATCATTTATAGAATAGATTTAGGGCACCTCTAAAAACCCTCTGAGATCCGTATAGGGTTTTTAGAGGCGCCCTTTAACAAACTTATATTGAGGGTTGAGTGTGAAAGAGTTGATCAGAGAGAAAGTTCTCGAGACCAAAAAAAATCTTGTACTGCAGAAGGTATCCGAATATTTTGAAGAGGTGGGGTTTGATAATGTCAAAATCCAGGAGATTGCGGAGCATACCGGCCTCTCTGTAGGTGCTCTATATAAACTGTTCCCATCCAAAGAGCAGCTATTTTTTGAATATATAGAGTTTCAGATCAGAAAGTTCCATGAAGAGCTTATAGCCGCATCCGCAGGAATTAGCGATCCCATGGAACTGCTGAAAATGTATGTTGAGCTTAAATTTGCCGCCTTCTCTTCAAAAAAAGAGGCTATGAGACACCCTGTTATAGGAGATCCTCTGTTTTTTGTAAAGATGAATACCCAAAAAAGTGAGCCTGCCGGCCCGATATATGATTTTTTGGCTGACATTTTTGCAAGGCTCTGCAAAACCGTCCCTCTGCGGGAAGCAAATCATAAAAAAACCGCCTATCTCTTCAATGCGTTCACTACCGGATTTATTGAATACTGGCTAAACGGTGCCGGTGAACTCGATGATGATCCTGGATATGTTGTAGAGCTGTTTTTAACCGGGCTGAGGAGAGACAATGTCTAAAAAAAGAGTATCTCTGGTTCTTGGAAGCGGCGGTGCGAGAGGATATGCCCATATAGGTGTTATCGATATTTTGCAGAAGAGGGGATATGAGATCGCTTCCATAAGCGGTGCCTCGATGGGGGCTCTGATAGGAGGGCTGTATGCATGCGGCAAACTGAATGAATACAGAGATTGGGTTATGGGACTGGATGCTTTGGATGTAGCATACCTGCTCGATATCTCTTTCTCCCATGGCGGTATCATCGCCGGGGAGAAGGTCTTTGAAAAGCTGGCCACAATGATCGGCGGAATCAATATAGAAGATCTGCCCATAAAATATACTGCTGTATCTACAGACATAGTACGGAAAAAAGAGGTTTGGTTTCAGCAGGGAAACCTGCTGGAAGCAATACGCGCTTCCATTGCCATTCCGTCCGTTTTTACTCCTGTTACAATGGAAAACATGGTACTTGTCGACGGAGGTGCACTGAACCCGCTTCCGGTTGCACCTACGCAGTCCGATCTTACAGATTTGATTGTCGGGGTCAACCTCTATGCCGAGACTCCGAAACCGAAAGTCAAAACCAAAAAGAGCGAAGATGTAAGAAAGAAAAATATTGAAACCGCTGTCAAAGATCTTTTCGTAAAAGCCAAAGAGGAGAGAAAATTCACTATGTTCGATATACTGGATAAAACATTCGATACAATGCAGGATGCCCTGACAAGATACAGGATAGCAGGCTATCCTCCGGATGTCATGGTCAATATCTCCATGCATGTATGCAGTACTTTCGATTTTCACAAAGCGTCCGAAGTTATCGAAGCGGGAAGGATGGCGGCGTCCGAAGTTATAGAAGATCTGAATTCCACACCCTCGTAAAGGAGAGAGTATGAGACTTGATGAGTTCCGTTCATATCAGCAGGAGGTCAGAATAGAAAATGACGATGTAAGTGTCGGCGGTTTTCTGGCTATTCCCGAAAATGCATCGTCCATCGTCCTTTTCGCACACGGAAGCGGGAGTAGCCGTTTCAGTTCCAGAAACAACTATGTGGCATCCGTGCTTCATGAAGCCGGTATGGCCACTCTTCTTTTCGATCTTCTGATGGAAGATGAGGAAGCCGACAGAAGAAACGTTTTCGATATTGACCTTCTCGCATCCCGCCTGGTGCTTGCAACCGAATGGGTTAAATCCAAAGAGCAGACTGCATCTCTGGATATCGGATATTTCGGAGCGAGTACCGGTTCCGCCGCGGCACTGAAGGCATCGGTCATTACAGAACACAGAGTCTGTGCAATAGTTTCAAGGGGAGGGCGGCCCGATATGGCGCTGGATGTCATAGATCGTGTAAAGGCACCGACACTGCTGATAGTCGGCGGAGCCGATTTCGATGTTATAGATCTGAACGAAGCGGCCTATGAGCGGCTAAGGTGTGAAAAGAGGCTCGTGCTCATACCGGGTGCCACACATCTTTTCGAAGAGCCGGGTGCACTAGAAAAGGTGTCGCTGATTGCAAAAGAGTGGTTTTTGCAACACATGAAAAGAGGTTGATGATGCAGCTGTTGAAAAAATATTGGCTCGGTATCTTTGCCGTAGCACTTCTCTCTCTTGCCGCCGTCATGATTTACGAGAAGCTCAACCCGAAAGAGCTGCCGCCCGGTCTCATTCAGGGAGTAGGGCATATTGACGGTGATCTGACTACACTCAATGTCAAATATCCGGGAAGATTGTCGAAGATTCTTGTGCATGAAGGCGATGCGATAAAAAAGGGCCAGGTTATAGCTGTGCTGAAAAGTGACGAATTCAAAGCCAGACTCTCCCGCATGAGTGCCGAGGAGTCCGCAAAAAGAGATGAACTCTCCGCGAAAAGAACCGAGCTGGAGATATCTAAAAAGAGCATTCCTCTTCTGCTTAAGAAGGCCGATGCCGCACTCCGCAGCGCAAAGTCAAAAGAAGCACAGCTTAAAGCCGAGATTTCGGCCGTCAAAGAGGTTGTGGAACAGGACGGACGCGACTATAACCGAACCAGAGATCTTTATGAAAAGAGACTTATTCAAAAAGAGATGCTTGAAAAAGCGGAGTTGAAGCTGAATACAGATGAACAGAAACTCAAAGCGCTTATGCACAAAAAAGAGGAAGTTGCCGCGGCGATAAATCTATCGAAAGCGGATATGAAGCAGGCTCAGGCTATGCAGAAGAAGATAGAAGCTCTCGAACAGGTTATAAGTGCACTGAAAGAGGGTATAAAAGCGGTTGCCGCAGCGAAATCGGAAGTTGAGTCCATGATAAACGATATGACTCTGCGCTCTCCGATAGACGGCTTTGTGGTGGAAAAAATCGCAAATCCCGGAGAGGTTCTCGGGAGCGGAATGGCCGTTGCCACACTGATTGATCCTAATTCACTCTATCTAAAAATATTTGTAGACACTATTGAAAACGGCAAGATGAAAATAGGCGACCGGGCAGTAATATTTCTTGACTCATATCCGAACCGTCCTATTGAAGCCAAAGTTGTCCGAATAGCACAGCGGGCCGAATTTACGCCGAAAGAGGTGAATGTCAGAAGCGACCGGATACAGCGTGTTTTCGCAGTGCATATAAAACCTCTTAAAGCAGATCCGCTTTTGAAACTCGGAATACCGGCTACAGGAGTGATAGCGCTGAAAAACAGCTCTTTGCCGAAATCTCTAAACGATCTGCCGAAACTATGAAAACGATAGACAAAAATGTTGTAATGCTTGGATGGGTAAGTTTTTTTACCGACATGGCAACTGCCATGATCAATCCTATTCTTCCCATTTTTGTCGTAACAGTACTCCACGAAGGCATGGATAAGCTGGGTATCATAGTGGCGATTGCTACATTTGTATCGTATGCGTTGCGTCTCATTTCAGGCTACATAAGCGACCGATACGGCATAGTGAAACCGCTAGTAGTCGGAGGGTACGCACTTTCTGCCATAAGCAAGCCTCTAATCGGTTTAACCCACGGTTACAAGAGTATCGCGGGGCTGAAAGCTCTTGAGCGGCTCGGAAAAGGGCTTCGCTCGGCACCGAAAGATCTTATGATAGCCCACTACAGTAAAGAGAAACGCTCCGGCAGAACTTTCGGCTTTCACAAAACGTTGGATATAGGCGGTGAACTGAGCGGCACTCTTCTTCTGCTTGGGCTCCTCTATTTTCTGGGCGAGAGCGAAAACATGATACGCAATATCTTTTTTGCGACTCTCATCCCAGGACTCATAGGGCTTTTTATAATAGTATTTTTTGTAAAAGATGTTCCCCGAAAAAAGATTGAAAAGAGCAAACGTTTTGCGCTGACAAAAAGGGACAGATCGACGGTCCGGTCGCTCTTTTTCTACTTCTTTTTTCTACTCTTCATTTTCAGTGACGCATTTTTCACAATGCAGGCAAAGGATATCGGAATCGCAACCGTTATGATTCCTCTTCTTTTCGTAGTCTCGACCGGAGTGCAGACTTTGACCAGCTATCTGTTCGGAGTCTGGATAGACAGAATAGGGGCCGAAAAGATTCTGGCTTTCGCCTATCTGTGCGGCGCGGCGGCACAGGGACTTCTTTATCTGCAAAAACCGATTTTCACATGGTTTTCATATGCATTTTTGGGTCTTTTTACCGTTGCCTCACTGAATGCCAACCGCTCCCTTATTGCCCAAAGAGCTGATAACCGCGGTTCCGTTTATGGAGTATTCTACGCTTCCATCGCATTTTTCGGGGCGACAGGAGCCTATATTTCCGGAATGATCTGGCAGCATTTCGGAATCGATGCGGCACTCCTTTTTGGAATTGCAGGTACTTCGTTCATGGCGACTATTTATCTGCTTTTCGGTCGGCGTCAACATGCTTAGTTCTCTATACTCTCATTCATCCCAAACAGTGTATAAGTGCAATAGAACTCAAAATGGCTGAACTGGAAGTAAAAAAGGTAACAGTTACGCATCGAAATGTGACTGCCATAAAGGATGCCGATCTTTATGCCGAAAGAGGGGAGATCATCGGTCTCATAGGTGCCGACGGTGCCGGAAAAAGCTCTTTGATGCACGCGGTTGCCGGGGTCATACGTTTCAGCGGAGAGATCTCGTTCAAAGGCGGCAGCTTCCGCTCACCGAAAGAGGCGGAAAAGCTGAAACCGATGATTGGCCTGATGCCGCAGGGAATCGGGCTTGTGCTCTACAAAAATCTTACGGTATCGGAACATCTGTCGTTCTTCTCCAAAATAAGAAATCTGAAAGAGGATGCATCTCTCGATACATATAGAAAAAGGCTTTTGAAAATGGCCGGACTCGAGCGTTTTACAGATCGTCCCGCAGGCAAGCTGAGCGGCGGAATGATGCAGAAACTCTCACTCATATGCACACTGATACACAGGCCGGGTCTTCTTATTCTCGACGAGCCTACCACCGGTGTAGACCCGCTGAGCCGCCTGGAGCTTTGGGATATTCTGAACGAGATAAGAGAGAGCGAAGGGACCGTTATACTTATGAGCACTGCATACATGCAGGAGGCTGCAAAAATGGACAGAGTCTATCTTTTTGACTCCGGTACCATCATAGCGTCAGGTACGGCCGGCGAGCTTACTGAAACCGTAAAAGAGTATGTATACGATCCGGTTCCGTGCAAAAGCGAACAGTGTGTATCCACCGGCCACTATACATATTCACTCGATCCGCTGGAGGCTCAGCACAAAAAACCGACTCTGGAGGCCCTCTTTTTTATAAATGCCCTGAAACGAGGAGTGGAAATACCTGAAATTGAGGTCAGCGAACGGGAGAGCAAAGAGCCGATTGCGCAGGTTGTCATGGAGGCGAAAGGGCTTACGAAAAGATTTGGTGATTTTATTGCCGACGACCATATAGATATGGAACTCAAAAGCGCCGAGATTCTTGGGCTTCTAGGGGCGAACGGCGCAGGCAAAACGACATTTATCAAGATGCTTCTCGGGCTCTATCCGATGGACGAGGGTGAGCTTACACTGCTGGGCAAGCCGATAAGAAGCGCAAAAGACAGGCAGGGGCTCAAGGCCAGAATAGGTTATGTAAGTCAGCACTTCTCTCTCTACAAAGATATGACTGTCAGAGAGAATCTTCTCTACTTCGCCAGTATGCACCGAATAGATGCAACAAAGGCTTCCTCACGGATAGAAAGGTATGCGAAAGAGCTCGGCTTCGTGTCGTATATGGACTCTCTTCCGACCGAGCTGCCTCTGGGCATAAACCAGCGCTTTTCGGTTGCCGCGGCTCTGCTGCATGAGCCTGTGGTTCTCTTTCTGGATGAGCCTACATCTGGAGTGGACGCGGTTGCAAGAAGTCAGTTTTGGCAGATGCTAAAACTTTTGAAGCAGAAGTGGGGAATAGCCATACTGATTACGACACACTATATGAGCGAGGCGGAGTACTGCGACAGGGTGGTGCTTCTTAAAGAGGGCAAAAAGGTCGCGGACGACAGTGTGGAAAACCTCTACAAAAAACATCCCGGTGCCAAGAGTTTTGAAGAGATATTTTTGCACTATTATGAGGATAGAAGATGAATCCGGGAGTGATAAAAGCATATATTCTAAAAGAGTTCAAAGAGCTCGTTCGTTCACGTCTCATTCTGATTGTCTACATCCTGCCTACAATGATAATCATACTTTTCGGCTACGGCATACGCATGGAAGTTACCGATGCCAGAACACTTATAATAGACAATGACAACAGCAGGATTTCACGTGACCTTTCCGCGAGATTCGAACACTCGAAATATTTCGACACCCGCGTCACAAGCGGAATGAGCGAGCAGAAGGCACTCAAACGGATAAAACAGGCGAGAGTGGATATACTTATCATAATTCCCGACGGGTTTGAAAAACGGCTTCTGCACGGGGAAAAAACCGAAATAGGGGTATTTATAGACGGGGCTTTTCCCGTTCGCGCCACAACGATGCAAAACTATGTAAAAGGTGTGATCTACAATGCGGCTCAGAGTTTAACGGGGAAAAAACCGAAAAATCTAATAACCATAAACAGCCGCAACCTGTTCAATCAGGCGATGCGGGATGAAGATGCGATCGTTCCGGGTCTAATAGGGCTGATTCTTCTAGTCGCCCCGGCGATTCTCTCGGCTCTACTTATAGTCAAAGAGAAAGAGGAGGGTACCATCTTCAATTTCTTCTCATCCCCGATTAAAAAGAGCGAGTTCATAGTCGCCAAGCTGGTCCCTCCGCTGATTTTGCACTCTCTGAATATATTCATACTCTTTTTGTGGGCGACATGGCTTTTCGAGGTCCCTTTCAGGGGGAGTTTTCTGCTCTACTGGGGAGCCGCACAGATATATATACTCATCAGTCTGGGAGTCGGCCTGCTGGTCTCGATAATTACCCGCACACAGATTGTGGCTATCGTTTTGACAATCATCATAACAATAATTCCCGGTTTTCTCTACTCCGGAATGCTGATGCCTATTTCATCCATGAGCGGTGAATCGAAGATAGAGGCTCATATATACCCGGTAATGTATTTCAACCATATAATCTACGATACCTTTTTGATAGGACAAGGGCTCGATTCCCCCAAAAACCAGCTGTATCTCGCTATTCTCTTCTTTTATGCACTTTTTCTCATACTCCTGGGCTCCTGGCTCATGAAAAAGGAGATATCGTGATTAAAATCTTTTTAGCTCTGGTGACAAAAGAGCTTATAGGTTTTTTCCGTTCATGGGGGCTTGTAGCCATAGTGCTCTACTCATTTACGCTCGACATCTATATAACCGGTGCCGGAATCGAGATGCAGGCTAAAAACATCGCTGTCGGCTATGTTGATGAGACAGGGGGCGGTATGAGCAGTAAAATTCTAAGCCGGCTTCATATGCCAGAGTTTCAAAAACCGGTTATGTTTACATCGCGGGAAGCTTTGAGTCAAAGCATATACAACAGAGAGATGATGGTCGGCCTGATATTCGAATCCGACTTCGAAAAGAATCTCAAAAAATACGGCAGATCGAGTATCGACCTGCTGCTCGATTCCGTCGCCGCCACACAGAGCTTTCAGGCGCTTCAGTACCTGCAGAATATTCTGCTCGATTATGCCGATATAGGCATTCCTGTAAAGCTGAAAATACACAAACTTTTCAATCCGAATGCAACCACATCCCAATTCATGGCTATGGCCGAGATGCTTTCCGTAATCACTCTGCTTGGAGTCATACTAACCGCAGCGGTCTTCGTAAGAGAGAAAGAGAACGGAACGTGGGATATAATGCTGCTTATGCCGATAGATCCGAAGCTCATCATACTGGCCAAAAGCTTTTCACAGGTGCTGGTCATAATGGGAGGTGTGGTCATAGCCACGGGAATAGTACTTTTCGGCGTTTTCGACGTTCCTATCAACGGCTCGATTGCAGCCTTTTTCCTCCTCTCTTTCTTCTACGCATTTACGAGTGCCGGAATCGGCCTTTTTGTAGCTGCGGTTTCAAAGAATATGCTGCAGGTAGCCCAGCTTTCGATTCTCATCATGATGCCCCTTATCTTTTTGAGCGGAGCATGGACGCCCATACACGCGATGCACCCTTTTCTTCAAAAACTCTCGCTTATCTCGCCTTTGCGGTATTACATAGAAGGGAGTGAAAGTATCTTTTTCAGGGGAACCGATTTTGCGGATCTGTGGAGCTACTTTGCGGGGGTAATTATTTTGGGAAGTGTGTTATACTTCTACGGATTTCGAAAGATAGGAAGGCTTTTTTAATGACAACGGAAGAGAAAGTTTTACTTCTGGCCATGCTGAAAAAAGAGGAGAACGAGACCCTTCGAGACATTCTCGCAATTCTGGAAAACAGTCGGGTTTTCACTATGAAAGAGGGCAAACGGCTTGCAAAAGAGCTCAAAAAAGAGGGCTATATAGAGGAGAATGAATTGACATTCAAAGGAGGCGTCGCGGCTAGAGCCGCCGAAGAGGAGTTTAGATTATAAATACCCATGAAGAGAGATCCTCTTCACTCTTTTTCTTCTCCTCCTCCGCTATTTCACGCAAAGCCAGTTCACGCATCCATTCGGAAAAATTCAAACCTTTATCACGGCAGTACTCACCGATTTTTTTCATCTCTTCTACACTGACCTTCACTTCAAGATCGATTTTCTTTTCTTCCATTTCAAATCCTTCCCGATTTCACCATCGATAATACCATAGGCAGATTATACCCGTCATTTTCATACCCTTCGTCACGGCACGCTTCACACTTGTCTCCCATCGGGCATATATCCTGTTCGAGCAGCTCCTCGAGGGTCCGAAAACCCTCCTCTTTTATAACTTTGGCGATATCCGCGATTGTCAGGTCATTGCAGTAGCAGATGAGGCGATCTGTATCCAGCCTCATTTTACCCAGCCTTTATGGTGAGTTTTGAATTTCTCTACCTTGGGGGCCACAACAGCCTGACAGTATCCTTGATACGGATTTTTTCGGAAGTAGTCCTGGTGGTATCCCTCAGCCGGCCAGAATTTTACCAGCGGAGAGATTTCGGTGACTATAGGATCGCTGAAACGCTTTTGAGCCTCTTTTTTGGACTCTTCGGCGATCTTTTTCTGCTCTTCATCACTGTAAAATATTACAGAACGGTACTGAGTACCGACATCGGCCCCCTGTCTGTTGAGTGTTGTAGGATCGTGTATCGTCCAGAAGATTTCAAGAAGATCTTTAAACTCTACAACACTCGGATCGAATGTAATCTGCACCACCTCAGCATGGCCGGTCGATCCGCTGCATACAGCTTCGTAAGTCGGGTTTTTCACGCTGCCGCCGGCATAACCGCTGACTACATCTTTTACCCCTTTGACCTCTTCAAAAACCGCTTCAAGACACCAGAAGCACCCTCCGCCAAGTACCGCTTTTTCAGTTGATCCGGACATCTTTTCTCCATTCCCCGCAAAAAGCGCAGCCGCTACGGCAGATATAAGAAATTTTTTTATCATAATACAATTGTATTGTAGTTAGATTAATCTGTAATTAAGCGCTCAGGAGTTCAAAAAGAGATATGCACCTGCTCCGATAACTACGGCTGCAACAAGACGTTTTGCCATTGAACCCAGCATATTCCCGATCTGACAGCTTGTGCAGCTGCTGTATTTTTTAGCCTCCCATCGGCCGAAAATAAAATATCCGATCATTAGTAGAATAACTGCCAGCACTCCGATTTTATCGAATGCATATAGAGAAGATAGTGTCTGCTCGGATGCACCGAAAAGTTTTGCAAAGAGTGTAAGGAACATAAAAAAGAGAATCTTGTCGCTGACGCTCAGGAAATAGACACGCTTTGATGTAGTGGGACAGAGCTCCACTTCCGGAACGAGCCCGTTTTTTGCCAGCGCCTTTTCTGCTGCTTCCCTTAGCTCTTTGGAGACTTTCGACAAAAAAGTTCCGCCGAAAGTATAGTCGATCTTTCTCTGTATAATACGTGCCAGATCTCCGGATGCCTCCATATGGTGCTGTTTTCCGTGCCTGTCCTCATAGACCAGCTTTATAGTCTCATACCTGGGAACTTCTATCTCTATATCAGGATAATATAGAGTCTTCTCCTTCTTGAGAACATTGCCCTGTGAATTGAGAATTCTGGGGTTTATAAGCTCGAGTATAGATCCGTCTGGGCTTTTTACGAGTACTATGTTGTAGGGGTAGCCCGTCTGTATCGCGGCAAGACCGTCGGCACCGCTTTCTTCCATCACCTCTTTCATCATATCTATCACTTCAAAAAGCGTTTCATCAAACTTTCTGACATCGGTAGAGGGTATCAATATACGTTCATCCGGATATACAACTAGCTCTTTCTTGACAGACATTTTCAAACCTCTTTTGGAAATGATTTAAATCATTACCGAACCGGCTAATAGACAAAACTTTTGAGAGAACGAGACGTGCGTAAAAAATTTGAGGGACTACCCAAAGGTAATTCAAAGATTTTTTCGCGTGCAGATCGCTGCATCTCACTCTCCCCGAAGGTGCAGTACTTTCAGTCTATTAGTCGGTGCGGTAATAAGGGTAAGGCTGAGCCCGCGCAAAAGCGCGGGATTTGTTTAGTGATGGCTTTTTTTAACAACCGCCAGCATCTTTACATTGATGATAATAAAGCG
>CAYZMY010000030.1:0-12388 GCA_964479605.1 uncultured Campylobacterales bacterium
GGAAGATTCGCGACATCGCCCCCCATCTTTTCAGTTTTGCGGCTTTGCGGTACTCAAACGCGCGTCCCATACTTCATCCTTCTGCGTAATTTTTGCGCCATTATATCAAACTGCCGCTCTATCGCTTGTCCCAGCTTACCATTCCCCATTTTTCAAGATCGGCCTGCAGCTGCTCCATTGTGCGCTCTTTTTTATGGCAGGCGTAACAGGCGTTGGTTTCAGGGGGCATACCGAACTTGACCGTTTCTGCCGGGGTTGTAAAACCGAACAGGTGACTGCGCACGGTAAGCGGTGACTTTCCGGTATGTCTGCCGGTTTTGGGCATATGGCACTCTACGCAAAGGGAGCCTTTCGAGTCAGCTTTATGGTGTGTATGCGCGGTAAGGTTCTCTTCGTGCGGGCCTATAGGCGAGCCGAAATCGTGGCACTTCAAACAGAGAGCATTGCCGCTGTTGCGCTCCGCAGTCGGCTCGAGAGTGTGCGGGTCGTGACAGTTGATGCAGGTGATTCCGTGCCGCCCTTTCATAGAATGTACGAACTCGTTTCCCTGCGTCCGGTTCTTTTTGGCGGCGCCGTTTGCATAAAACTCTTTGGTCTCATGCCCCGGAATGAAAGGAGCGACCATCTTATATTTCTTGAGCGGGCGTCCAGGTTCGAAACCGAGCGGATAGTCGCATGCATCAGCATAGATCTGCCGGAGTGTTTCATGTTCCAGGCGTTTGTCCCTGTTGCGCATATGACACTGCAGGCAGACCTCGTTCTGACGTACAGGGTCGCTCATCGAGGCTTTGTAGACAGGATCTTTCGGATGCTCCACATGATCGGACCCGGGCCCGTGGCAGGCTTCGCAGGCTATGCCGGGCTCTACCCGCTTCTGTTTTGCCATATAGCCGGTGAAATGGCATCCGTCACACACTTTGGATGTTGGAAGCATATGGTTATCGTGCGGATAGGCATCTTTATACCAGTATTTCCACGGCTTGAAGTGCTGCCACTTCCCTGTCTGGACGTTCCACTGGTAGTTCCCCAGACGAAAATCCTCTTTTCCATCTATAACGGCCGGAATCATGTAGCGCTGTTTGAACTTGCCGCCGATGGTATATACCGCATCCGAAAGATTGAAGTCGGCATCCGCGGGCAGTTTGGAGAAGTCGGCCACGACGACCGAAGGATCTTTTTTGATATCCTGAATCATACGGGGATGGCGCGAACGGTGCCAGTTATCGTATTTCTCTTCATGACATTTTTTGCATCTGTTCGAACCGACATACTCCGCCTTCTGCTGCACTTTCGGCTGCAAATCGGCATTCATTCCGGCATGAGGCTTGGTAAGCTGCGGCAGGTAAGTGATGATTTTGCCATATTTATAATACGCAAAGAGCGATACGGCAACAACTGTAATTATGGAGAATAAAATTATGAGAAGCTTTTTTTTCATTTCACCCCTGATGTCATGCAAATTCCGGGCAAAGCCCGTATTTTGGCAGGGCCTGGCCGGCCCTACAACCCCCTAAAGCTTCGAAATCTCAGATTTCAAGATGATTTTACTGAAAAAATCTAAAAGTTTACCGGCAGCGGCATTCAGACGCAGCGCCGGGCTGCGTCAAATACGTCCGCCTGCTGTCATTCCCCATGTGGTTCGCCAGCGTGTCTTTACAAGAGAGATACCGGCAAGTGCTACAAGCACAACACCCGCAAATATGAAAAATCCGGCCGTATAGCTGTCGAATGCCCCTTTCGACCATCCGAGAGTCTTCACAAGAGCCGTACCGCCAAGACCTCCGGCACATCCGACTATGCCGGTCATAATTCCCATATCTTTTCCGAAACGCTGCGGTACCAGCTGAAACACTGCTCCGTTTGCCATACCGAGATTGGCCATAATCAGGAAAAGTACCAGAATGGCTATATAGAAGCTGTTTACAAGCGTGGCATTGACTATGGCCAGCACCGCAACCGCACCGAAAAATACGTAAAGCGATTTGATACCTCCGAGCTTGTCCGCTATCGAACCGCCTACAGGCCTTAAAACCGCTCCCGCAAAGATACAGAGCGCTCCAAAGTATCCGGCTACCACCTTCACATTGCCCTCACCGAGCACATCGTGCCCGAACGCACTCATATCTACCTGAAAGTTGTTCATCAGGTAGACCTTCATGTAGTTGGCAAATCCGACGAATCCGCCGAAGCTGACGGCGTAGAAGAGACTGAACCACCAGGTATCCCTGTCGCGAAGCAGCTTCAGGTAGTCCGACAGTTTTTTAGGATTTGGTTTGTAGATTTCCGGTGGAGCATCCTTCGCCATGAATGAATAGACTACGAATATAAAGGTAGAGAGAACACCGCCTACCAGAAAAACCGCATCCCATCCCCATAGCTCCGCAATCTTCGGTGCAAAGAGAAAGTCTATGACAACACCTATGTTTCCCGCTCCGGCAAGCCCCAGTACCAGCCCCTGGAGACGCGGCGGATACCACTGGCCCGCCTGAGGAAGAGCGACGGCGAACGATGCGCCTGCGAAACCGAGACCGAAGGCGACAAACAGCAGTTCGTTGTATGTGATCCCTTCACCCCTGAAGTATGCGTAAAAGAGTGACGCAATTACGACCGACTGTGCCGCAAGTGCGGTTCTCTTGGCTCCAAACTTGTCTACGCCGAAACCGAGGACGATTCGCAGTATCGCACCGGAGAGAATAGGAATGGCCAGAAGAGTAGCTTTCTGATCGGGCGAGAGGAGAAAACCGTTGGCAGCTAGAGACTCGGAAATTTCCGTAGATAACGGTCCGAGCATCGTCCAAACCATAAAACTGAAGTCGAAATACAAAAAGGCTGCCAACAGCGTCGGCCAGTGGCCCGCCTTTTTAAGTTCGCCGAATTTCATTCAGGCTCCTTGAAAGAGATTTTCTGGTGCAATTGTATCAGTGTACTCTTCCATTTTGTGATTATTTTTTAATCAGTTAAGTAGCCATTATTGCCTGATTAAAAAACAGACAACTTGACAAAAAAAGATCTGCTAGACTTTCAAAAAGTTAATTTTTACGAGGAGATGGCATGACGCTAGAAGCCGTTGCGGCCAGACACACCAAGCTCAACAAAATAGAAAAACTGAAACAGACCCGTACATACAAAGATGCATGGGAGGCGCTTAAAAAGTATGCCCGGGAGGGTTACGATTCCGTAATAAAAGAGGATATGGACTATTTTCTGAAATGTTTCGGCATATTCGACAGGCCGGTAACACCGGGAAAGTTCATGATGCGGATTCGCATACCGGGCGGACGGCTTGAGGTCGAGCAGGCAGCGGTTTTGGGCCGTATGGCCAAAGAGTACGGCAAAAACTATATGGATCTTACCACCCGTATGCAGGTTCAGCTGCGATATCTCGAGATAGAGAATATCCCATACATTATAGAAGAGCTTGAGAGCGTAGGAATAACGAGCTGGCAGACCGGTGCGGACAACTTCAGAAATATTGTAACCGACCCGCTCGACGGTCTGGCCTTCGACTCGATCATCGAAACTGCTCCGATCGCGGCCGCGATGCAGGACCTGTGGCTGAAAAAGGATGAGTGGATCGCCGCACTGCCCAGAAAGTTCAACACCTCCATCAGCGGAACGATGACAAACAGGTGCAACCTCTTCGCACACGACTGCTGTTTCGCACTTGCGATGAAAGACGGTGAATACGGCTTCAACGTATATCTGGGCGGCAAAGTGGGTGCCATTGCCGAATCTGCCGACGTTTTTCTGCGTACCGAAGAGGTGCTCGAGTTTTACGAAGCGCTGATAAAAACCTACCGCAGGTTCGGCTTCAGAGACAGCCGAAACAAGAACCGACTCCACTTCCTGATAAAAGAGGCAGGAATGGAAGCGGTCGTCGATGCGGTTAAAGATATGGCTGGCAGAAGTTTCGAAGAAGCCGGAGAGACTCTGGTAAAACAGCCCAGAACGGACGAGCGTGACGGGCGCATACGCCTCAAAGACGGAACCTTCGCAATCCATATGGTGGTCCCGTCCGGTATCTTCAGCGGTACCGCCATGATTGAAGCGGCAGAACTGAGCGCGGAATACGGAAACGGAAAAGTGAATATCTCCACAACACAAAATCTCTATATTCTCGGAGTATCCGAAGAGAAAATCCCTGATGCACTGGAAGCAAAACCGTATGACCGCTACCACTGCATCAGTACACCCTACTTCAACCAGCTGGTCGCCTGTGCCGGGATAGATCTCTGCCCGTTTGGCGTCATACCGAACAAAGCGGACGCCATAGAGATGGCAGACTACCTCGGCGAAACCGTGCCTCTGCCGTCTGACGCCTCCATACGCATGCACTGGTCCGCATGCGTGAAAGGATGCGGAGTCCACGAGCTTGGGGATATCGGCTTCATAGGCTGCAAAGCCAAGGAGAGAGGTGAAACTGTTTACGGTGTACATATTCAAATAGGCGGAAAAACGACAGCTTCACAGGAAGAGGCGTATACGATACTGAAAAGCGTGCCTCTAAAAGATGCCAAATATTATGTAGCTGAACTGGCTGAAGCGTACCTCACCCTACGCAGAAAAGGAGAGAGTTTCGAGAGATTCGAAAGCCGTCTTTTGAGCAAATACTCGAAAGGTGCCATAGAGTTCATTCTGCGCTGGAACGTCGAAATATGCGAACCGAACGGATACAACAAGCTGCTTTTCGATCCTAAGTGGGAGCCTAACACGGAGTACAATGAGATATTTGTGCTCGGTCTGGATATATACAAGTCTCTTACCGGTCAAAACGCATACCAGGGTATCCACCGCTTCAACCCCATAGAGACGGCACCGGCTAAACATATCTGCAAGCTCAATCCCGGCCTTGACAAAGATGCGGGAGAGATTGTAATGAAGATGATCTCTCCGTCAAACAAGCGCTACGAAGTCTTTACGGAGATCACAAAGGCACTGGCCCAGCTTCGTGAAAAGAGATAAATTAAAAATCTTCGAATTACCTACGGGTAGTCCTTCAGATTTTTTCACGCACATCTCATCTTGTCTCGTGCTCTCAAAGTTTGAGGTATTTAGTCGGTGCGATAATATGGGCGGATGTGTCATTTTTTAGTCACAAAAAGATCCTGATCCCCCTTTTCTTTGATACATATCAAACGAAAACAGGAAAAATTGACATATAATTGGCAAATACAAAAACCTAGCCGAAACTACGGAAAAAAGGGGAAAAAATGGAACTTTTACCGTCAGATGCAGAAAAAATTGAGGTTCCCGGTGCCACTGTGGATTTTTATAAATATACAAAAGACGGTATCACATACTACCAGTTCGATACCTCAAGATGCGGACCGCCGGAACCGATGGTAAATGCCATGAGCGGGCTGAAACTGATCGATGGTCCGGATAAAAAACTTGTAATGATAAACCATAAAAAACCTATGGGACTTCTTGACAAGATCGGGCAAAATTATGATATCGAGACCGAAAACCTTGAAGACGGAAATGTAAAACTGACGTTCGGGTTCAAAGAGGGAGTTAGCTCATCGGCTGACCTCGGCGACACAGCCTGTCACGGCTGAATCGACAAGGGGGAGAGCTCAAATGTTTCAGGTTTCCAGGGAGTTTGCACCTCCTTTTTCACTGATTTCGCCCTTTTTTATAGCGGGATCTCTTTTCTATCTTGCAGCAATGCTGCTGCTCCCGATGTTTGGAGCAGACTCAATTCTCTACGATATGACAGTAGTCGGATGGGTTCATCTGTTTCTGCTGGGCTTTGTCATGATGATAATTTTCGGTGCTATGGCACAACTGGTGCCTGTTGTTCTGGAAGTAGGACACTTCAGTGTAGATTTTTATTATCTGATATGGCCTCTTCTGACGGCAGGGACGCTGCTTATGGCGGCGGGTTTCGTTTTTGCACCTTCTGTTTTGCCGTACGGCGGCCTTATGGTGCTTGTAGCGATGCTGATTTTTCTTGCAGATACGATCCTGACACTGCGAAAAGTAGAACGTGTTTCGCTTACCGTCAAAACGATAGGTGTCACAAACGCATTTTTACTTCTGGGCATTCTGGTAGGTTTCGCGATGGCCCTGGCGATCGGTGCCGGAATCGGGGTCGATATCGGCAGATGGCTGGGAGCGCATATAGTTCTTGTGCTGGGCGGTTTCGTTACCCTTACGATTGTCGGAATGAGTATGGTGCTTCTGCCGATGTTCGGACTCTCTCACGGCTTTGACGAGACTCCGGTAAACAGATCTTTCAAAATCATGGCGGCGGGTGTTCTGGCATACTTTGTCGGGACCCTTTTCAATTCGGAGTCGATAAGATTTTTATCGATGATCGCGATTTTCATAGCGACCGGGCTCTACCTGTGGCAGATATGGCTTATCTACAGAAGCAGAGCGAGAAAAGAGAGCGATATCTGGTTCAGATCGATGGTTGTCGGTTACAGCTCTTTGGCTTTTGCCCTGCTTCTTGCACCGTTCGCTCTCATAGGCAGGCTGGAGAGTATTGCATTTGCATCGGCCTGGTTTCTGGTAATGGGTTTTTTTACATTCCTTATCAACGGCCACCTCTTTAAAATCGTACCCTTCCTCGTATGGTTCGAGCGCTACAGCCCGCTTGTAGGAAAAGAGAAAGTTCCTATGCTTGCAGATATGATTCCCAAAAAATCGGGCGAATTTCAGTTCTGGTTTTCTACCGCCGGAGTTATAATTGCGGGAGCGGGCCTGCTTTTTGGAAGCGATGAGCTGTTCAGAGGCGGTGCCGCTTTCATGGCGATAGGTGCCGTATTTATGTTTGTAAGTGTCAGATGGATGATAAATTTCGGAAAAAGCTCAAATCAGGAGTAAGCATGAGTGAAAAGATAACAAAAGAGCAGGTTTTTGATGCGATAAGAAAGGTAATTGACCCTGAAGTGGGATTCAATCTTGTAGAGATGGGTCTGATTTACGATGCGATCATAGACGATGAAAACAATGTAAAAGTTGTAATGACGCTATCTACCAGAGGTTGTCCTCTGCATCAGCTGCTTATGCAGTGGGTCAAAGATGCGGTGAAAGGTATACCGGGTGTCAATGATGTGGAAGTAGAGATTGTCTGGGAGCCTGAGTGGAATATCTCTATGGCCGAAGAGCATGTAAAAAAAGCGCTCCAGGGCGGCTGAGGGTGAGCACCAAAGAGGAGTGGCTGCACGAACTTCGGCATCTTTACGGTGCGGGGATTCTGTTTTTCTATTATGCTAAATGGCCTATTCTTGTGGGCCTTCCTGCACTATACTACGGGCTGGACTATCCTCATAACCTTGCACTGGATATTCTTTGGTTCTGGTCGCTGGCTCTTGTCTTCAAAGATCTTTATGTATGGCTAATTCTGAAAAAGAGCTACTGCAATACAAAATCGTGCAAAAGCGAAAAGGAGGAAGAAGATGGCGGAGATAACACCGAAAACAAAAGTCAATGATCTGCTCAAAGAGTATCCTCAATTAGAAGAGTTCCTGATCGGATTGAACCCCAAATACAAAAAGCTGAAAAATCCGATTTTACGGCGTACCGTAGCGAAAATCGCCACTATTACACAAGTGGCGAAAATCGGCGGCTACGATGTTTTAGATCTGGTCAACCTGCTTAGAAAAGAGGTTGGCCAGCCGCCACTTGAAAAGAGTGCTTCTGAAACGGAGGAGACGACCGAAGAGGCTCCTGCATGGATCGGGCAGACTCCGAAGGAGACAATAGATGCCAACAAACTTCTCGACGAGGATAAAAACCCTCTGACGGAAGTCGGCAAAGCGCTAAAAAGTATAGAGAGCGGCCAGATATTAGTGATAAGAAGCGATTTTCTGCCTTCTCCCCTAATCGATACGTTCAAAGAGAAGGGGTACGAGGTGTATGCCGCCGAAGCTGAAGATGGAGTATATCTGACCTATATTAGAAAACCGTAACTTTTCTATCAAAGTACAGTAGTACAGAAATATACTGCCGTTGCAAACCGCTACTCAGCCATCTTCTTGGCGCTGAAGATTTCATCTATTGAGAGATTCGTTAACACCTATTAAAGATTTACCTCTAACTTTCATACCCATATTTTGAAAAATTCATCAAATTTTCATCTTTCGATATAAAAATGTAGATGCAAAAAAATCTCTTACCAAGGAGGCATCATGAAGTGGATATATCCTGCAGGCCTTTCGGCACTCCTCTTATTGAGCGGCTGCGGAGACGGAAGTACAGAAGACAGCACTGCAAGAAGCTACACAGGAATCTTTATAGACAGCCCTGTAGACGGGCTCAGGTTCGAAGGGAACCGTGGAAGCAGCGGAGTTACAAAAGATGGTGGACTTTTCAAGTTCAAGGAGGGTGAAGTTGTCACATTCAAAGCCGGTAGTGTGATACTCGGAGATTTCCCTCCTTCTCTACAGGAGAGAATAGTGACCCCGGCAAAGATTGTATCTTACGAAAAAAACGGTTCTGCAGAGTTAAGCGACCCCAGAGTCATCTCCATAGCCCAGTTTTTAATCGGAGCAGATTCCGATGGAGATCCGGCCAACGGTATCACTCTTGATAGCGCTCTTTTATCACAGCTCGCAGATAAAACCCCTATCAGGCTTGACGGAGATGAGATAAACAGCACTATTATTGCGAACTATCTGGATAAAGATGAGAGTCTTCTTCCCGATAAAGTAACTGTAATCTCTCATCTTGAAGAGAGTGAATATAAAATCGAGAACAGTGAATACGATGATGATCTGGAAAAGGAATATAAAGACGAAGACAAAGATGAAGATGAAGACAAAGACGATCATGAGGGTAGTGACGATGATGATTACAACGACGGAAATACCGATAATAATGGCAGTAACGACGGCAATACTACCGGTACATACCGTCTGCTGGCATGGAACGACCTGGGAATGCACTGTATGGACGGCAAAGACTACTCCGTATTCTCGATTCTCCCACCATACAACAGCCTTGTTGCTCAACTGATAAAAAAAGGCTCTGAACCGGAGCATATAAAGAGTGGAGTAACTATAACGTATGAAGCACTTCCCTCACTGGATGGAAAAACAAATACGGATAGTGCCACAAAGACCAACTTCTGGGATTATGTCAAACAACTCTTCGGCGTTGATCTTCAACCCAACGAAGGATTGAAAGGGAAGTACTGGGACCAGAACATTTCAAAGCAGACATTGGCATTCGATGCCGACAACAAGTGGTGGATTGCCGAAGGAATCCCTGTTACGCCTGTAAACGACGATGGAAGCTACAATAGATATCCACTTGTTCAAGTGACTGCAAAAGATAGCTCCGGCAACATCATAGCGCAGACAACAACGGTACTGCCTGTCAGCGATGAGATGGATTGTAAAAAGTGCCACTCTTCAACATCCGGAAATGACAAAACCATGCCCGGTGCCGGATGGGCCAATCTTAAAGATCCGGAGAAAGACTACAAAACCAATATCTTAAGACTCCACGACGACAAACATCCGAATGCGGTAGCAGACCATATTGACTCTTTAAGAGCGAAAGGATGGGATTATAACACCACAGGCCTTGAAGCTACGGCGGCGTCAGGAATGCCGGTTCTTTGTGCATCCTGCCACAGCAGTAACGCACTCCCCGGTACGGGCGTAGACAACATAAAACCTTTGACACAGGCTCTGCACGGCAAACATGCAAATGTCATAGATCCCGATACGTCTGCTACCTTGAATGACGCAACAAACAGAAATGCATGCTACACATGCCATCCTGGTGCAACGACGCAGTGTCTGCGCGGAGCGATGGGCAAAGCCAAAAATCCAGACGGAACCGACAAAATGCAGTGCCAGAGCTGCCATGGAACCATGAGTGCCGTAGCAAGCAGCAATAGAAAAGGGTGGCTGGATATGCCAAACTGCCAGAACTGCCACCAAAATGGAGAGAGGTATACGGAGGCGGTAACCGACATGCAGAGCGGTACACTTAGAGCAGCAGCCGACAGAAGGTTTGCAACCAACACCAATACGCCTATGAATGGAGTCAGCCTCTACAGATTCAGCAGCGGCCACGGTGATATACAGTGTTCGGCATGTCACGGCTCTACACACGCTATATATCCCAGCAGCCAACCTGAAGATAATATCCAGAGCATCGGCGCACAGGGATATGCCGGCACCATCGGGGAGTGTACAGTCTGCCATACGACGGCACCTTTAACTGTCGACAAAGGACCGCACGGATTGCATACAATCGGCCAAAAATGGGTTGACGAGCATGGAGATTACGCCGAAGACGGAAGATACACAAACTGTTCTACATGCCATGGAAGTGATTATAGAGGCTCCGTACTCTCAAAAACCATGACATCGAGAACTTTCAATACCGAAGACGGCACAAAGAGTTTCCCGAAAGGACATATGGTCAGCTGCTATGACTGTCACGACGGTCCAAAAGGAGATTGAGCCGTTAAGATACAGGCCCCTTCCTCCGGGGCCTTATATATCAGGTAATTGCCGGAAATTGGGTTATAATCTCTTTTGAAATGAAAACAACCGTTTACAAGATCTACATTTTACTTTTGCTTGCAACATATCTGTTTTCTGGGGAAAACGGATATCATGAGCCTGAAGAGGGGTGGTATCCTGCCAAAAATACTCCTGTTTATACAGGCGGATACATCTCCCTGCATGAAGAGATAACAGAAAAAAATAGCCGTTTTTCTATCTATGAAGCCGCTCTTATGCTATACGGCGAGTTCGACCGCAGCGGCTTTATGAGTGAATTCGAACTCTATAACTTCTATGTCAAAGACTCCGAAACCAGCAGCAAGGAAGGGTTCAACAAAAGAGTATATATAGAACGTTTGTACTTCTACCTTTATCCGGATGAAAGATCCGAAATAACAGTCGGCAAATTCTATTCACACATCGGTTTTTGGAACAGAATGTCAATAGATGTTCTCAGAGACACCACTTCCGATCCGTATTTTATCTATACGATATTTCCAATTTCCACTACCGGTATTCTTTACAAAAGAGAGTTTAAAGAGGGAGGTAGCGCCTCCATTTCAATACAACACAACGACGATATACATACAGATATAAACAGTTTCCACACCGACAGGCACTACTCCATCTCTCTGAATATGGAGCAGGATACGATTGAGTGGCGTACGGCAGCGGGGTGGTACAGGATAAAAACCGGAAAAAGCCGCTGGTATATGGCACTCTCTTTTCAAAAACTGCTCGAGAATATGACGATTTTGGGTGAATCTGCCGTTGCAGTAGACTCATCTTTTACAAAAGGGTTCTCTTATGACCTCTATATTCAGGACACCTGGCACATAAAAGAGAGGCATGACATTATCTTCAGGATAGAAAAGTATAAGGAAAGCAGTATATCCCAAACGCGGGACCTTACGGCTCTGGCAGGCTATACTTACCGACCGAGGCCCCATATCGCTTTGAAAGCGGAATACAATATATATGAAAGAAAAAGCGGAAAGGCACTCTTCTCCTTCTCGCTTATGTTTTAGCATATGAAAGCCATATTCCTGCTGATTCTCTCAATATCTTTATTGACAGCGGAAAAGAGACTGGCTGTTGTCACGAATCCATATAGTTCTATAGATCGTATAGATAGAACAACTCTGAAAAAACTATATACAGGAAAACAGTTCCAATTAAAAGGCCACAAAGTTTTACTGATAAACCTTCATTATGACCATCCTGTAAGAATCGAGTTTGAAAGTGCTTTGGGGATGAACAGAAAATTTCTTAAACGATGCTGGCATATTGCCCATTACAAAGGCCACCGTTCCCCTAAAGTACTGAAGTCACAACAGGCTGCGGCAAGGATAATAAAATCTATTCCATACGCCATAGGCTATATGGAGCTCTCATTGGCACAGAGAGAGGGGCTTAAAATAATATTGAGGCTGGATTGATGATAAACTCTATGCGGTTCAAACTTCTTCTCGCGTTCTCAATAATTCTGACAGCAGGATTTATTACGACATGGCTTATCCTCTCAAGATATGAAAGCCACAAGCTCACCGAAGAGATAGTAAACAGACTGCATATCGAAGCAATAGAATCTGCAGAAGGCATACTGCGAAACCTGGATGAGCTCAAAAAAGAGCTCCTTTTTCTATCGACTCTGGATGTAATGGACGACATCATCGCCCACGATGTGGATATACGCATAGAATCCTATTTGAAAAAGAGAGCGGACGACCTGGGCAACGGGATTGAGTTCGTACTATTCGATGCCGGAGGAAATGAGATTCTTGAGACATCACGGAAAAATATAGGTCCCGATTCAAGCAGCCTCTTCAACGCGGTAACCGACGGTAAAAGCTTTTTTAACGGGTTTTATATCATCTCGACTCAGGTTCATGCCTCGTTTGACAAAAATTTGAATA
>CAYZMY010000031.1:0-12302 GCA_964479605.1 uncultured Campylobacterales bacterium
ATGTACCAGTACTTCTATCTGCTTCCTGTCTATTATGAGCATATCAAGATGCTTCCAACACTGGATGCCGGTATTGCCGTTTTCGCTTTTGCTGTTTTTATCGGTATCTTCTCTCCGCTTGCCGGCATCCTGTCCGATAAAATAGGGGCAAAAAAGACTGTTTTGATCGCCTCTTTTTTCTATGTTACCACTTCTCTGGCGTTTTTGCCGACACTCAACTACTATACTCCTCTAAACCAGGCAATGCTGCTGACAGTACCTTTCGGGATCGGCATGGGACTCTTTTTCGCTCCTGTTACGGTCATGGTTTTGCAAAATGCGCCTCAACACAAGGGGGAGCTTGCGATTGTTCTGATGGACTATTTTCGTTTCGTCGGCGGAAGTTTCGGTACGGCTCTGGCTACAAACAATATGGAATACTTTAAAAACATGCATTTTCTGCGCATGGAAGAGCTTCAAAACCATGAGTATCTCGCCGGTTTTCTCAATCAGATGTCTTCATCCTTTTCAATCTCTTTAGAGAAAGCTAAAGCTGTTTTCGGTAATTATGAATCTTTTATGAGCTATAACTACGGTTTTTATAACACTTTCATGCATGCAGGGTACTGGGGCATTTTAGGTTCTGTTTTTGTACTGCTGCTATTTGTAAGATTCGGTCCCAAAAAGGAGATGGAATGAAATGGGTACTTTTGCTCGCTATCAACGGAGTTCTGTTTGCACAGACATACAGCAAAATAATTGAAGATATAGACAACTCCCCGACCCTTCAAAGCGTAAAAGAGCTTAATATGGCTGCCGGTTCGGTCGCCAAAGCCGCAAAAGGCAGGAGTCTGCCGACTCTTGATCTCTCTTTCGGTGCAGCATGGCTCAAAGACACCCCGACCGTGACATTTAGAATACCCGGCACCCCTCCTCTTGAAGCGCCCATGGGAACAAAACGCAACTTCATCGGCTCCTTGCGCCTGGCCTATCCTCTTTTTACCGGTTTTGCTGTTTCTGCAGAAATAGACAAAGCGGAACTGGAGCATAAAAGGGCAGAACTGAAACTGCTGGATATCAAAAGGAACCTGTACCTACAAGCTACGGAGCTTGCAGGTGCATGCTATGCAGCCGACAAGACACTTGAAGCGAAGGTCGAGGCTAAAAAGGCTATGGACGACGCTTACAAGAAAGCGAAAGGGCTCTATGATAACGGTCTTTTGCCCCCTGCGGATCTTTACAATATAGAGGCAAAACGCTATGCGGTTGAAGCGGAGATAATAGAGGCAAAAACCAGAAAACAGCAGATTCTCAACCGTCTGAGCTATCTTTTGGGAAATCCGGTCGATTCTGTCGAACTTCCGCTTCATATCTCTTCGATCGCTATGGACCGGAATGCTCTGATAAAAGAGGCTCTGAATTCACGTGAAGATATAAAGGCACTCAAGAGCGTTTTGTTGATTGACCGAACTCAAATTGACCTTGCGAAAAGCCGTTTCTACCCGAACGTAGCTCTTGCGGCCGAACTTAAACGCAGAGGTGATACTCCAAAACTAAACGGTGACGGTTTTACAAATCCTGATCAAAGCTATATCGGTGCATCTGCTACATGGAATCTTTTCAGCGGATTTTCCGACACCGAAACCGTAGAAGCGGCACGTTACAGACGTCTGGCATCGGAAGCGGCATTAAATGACTATAAAAACAGGGTGAAGACAGAGCTGGAAAATGCTTTCCTGGATCTTTCCGCCCTATATTCAAGAGTACAGAGTGCAAAGATGGAGCTTAAAGCCAGAAAAGCGTACTGCGATCTTACAAGAGGCCGTTTCGAAAACCAGCTTGCGGATGCAGACGAACTGAGCCGCTCCATAGCCGAACTCTTTGCATCCAAAGCAAAGGTTTTTGTGCTTGAAAGCCGCATTTTCAGCCAAAAAGCTACGATCTGGCTTATGGCCGGAATAGAGCCTTTCAAAAGCAGGTTTTTGACAGAGAAAAAGAGCGAATGAGTCTGAAAAAAGAGTTCAAAAACCTGCTATTGCGGATCTAAATCGATTAATCTCTGTAGATAATAACCGATACTACTATTAATTGATAATATTTCTTTTCAATTATCCAAAATGGTATAATGGTTGCTGCGGAAGGACAAAGATGGAATATTTTTTAAAAGATTGTGAATATCAGATTGTCATTCATCCTGAAGACGGCAAAATCATAAACTGTAATGAATCTTATTCAAAACTTGTCGGTTACAGCAAAAAAGAGATTTGCGAACAAGCCGTATTGGAACGCATCGCAGTCGAAAACACTATTATGTTCCTTGAAGTGCTCGACGACGTTATAGCCGGCACAAAAGCGATGATTACCGCCGACCACAACTGTAAAAACGGTGATGTGGTAAGACTCGACAACTACCTGGTTTCAAGACGCCACTCATACATAGAAATATGGATGAAGAAAAACAAACCCCCGGTACTGCCCATACAAAGACGCAGACTTCTGGATATGATCATAGACTATGCTCCGGATATGTTCTGGGCCAAAGATTTGCAGGGTCGCTACCTGTTTACAAACAAGGCGCTCTGCGAAAAGCTGCTTGACGTCAAAGATGTACGCGAAGCTGTCGGAAAAACAGATATCTTTTTCGCTTTGAAGCAGATGGCATCACACCCTGACAATCCCGGATGGTATACGATGGGAGAGATGCGCCAGAATTCTGACGAGATAGTCATCAAACATCTTACGCCTATGCATTTTGAAGAGCATGGAAAGATCAAAGGCAAAGATATACATCTCGATGTGCACAAAGCTCCTCTTTACAACTGTGACGGTGTGCTTATAGGTACGGTAGGTATCGGAAGAGATATCACTTTGCAAAAAGAGTTTGAGTCTAAAGTCGAAGAAGAACAGCTGAAAAAAACTGAACTCTTCGAGTCTCTTCTCAACTCCACTATAGAGGGGCTGCTGATCTTTGACGAGAACAAAAAATGTATTCACTACAATCAGCCGATAAAAGAGATTTTCGGTTATACAGATGACGAACTGTGGCAGAAAGATGCCCTCTCGTTTGCTATAGATTCGTCAAAAGATCTGATTATGGAAAGATTTGACAAGAGTGACCAGAACCCATATGAAGTATTACTGAAACGCAAGGACGGAACAGCTTTCTGGGCTCTTGTACGCGGAAAATTTATGAATCTAGAAGGTAAGAAGGTAAAAGTTTGGGCTATCGTGGATATCTCACCCCTTAAAGAGAAAGAGAGGGCTATAACATTCCAGGCGGAACATGATCCTCTTACAAATTTGATAAACCGCCGCCACTTTTTCCGCATCTTCGAGTCGGTTCTGGAAAAAGCGGATCGAAAACGCCAATACAGCGGTCTGCTCTTTATAGACCTCGACAGGTTCAAGCCTATCAATGACACGATGGGCCACAATATAGGCGACCAGCTTCTTCAGCTTGTTGCACAAAGGCTGCAGTCAAGCCTTCGAAAAAGCGACCTGATATCACGTTTCGGCGGCGATGAATTTCTGGCGCTAATAGCGACCGAAAGCACCGATATTGATGATGCGAAAGAGCGTATTTCCATGATTGCGGATAAGATACTTCGAGCCATAAAGGCGCCCTACCAGATTGAAGACAAAACAGTGGTTATAGGAGCAAGCATAGGAATAACCGTTTTCAACTCTTCAGAAAGAGACTTGAATCAACTTATTCTGGATGCGGATTCGGCCATGTATGAAGCGAAGAAAAAAGGCGGGAACTGCTACTATTTTAATGACTGATATACCAAATGGAGAAACATCATTCGGAAACCTAAAGGTTTCAAAGCTTTTGGGGGTTGCAGGGCTCAGCCTCTGCAAAACTCCATGCTTTAGCCGGTAAAACCTTTTGCTTCCAGAATTCGTTTAACCTCCTCTATCCTCTTTCCCTGTATCTGCATCCAGCCGGATTTGAAACTGCCGCCGCATCCAAGTACCTTTTTGAGACTTTTGAGCAGCTTCTGTGCTTCATATTTTTCTATATGAAATTCACCTATTACAGTAACAGGCTTTCCTCGCCGCATCTGTACTCTGTATTCGAGTGAATGTTTTTCTGGAGGCAGCAGTTCTACACTCTCGCTGCAAACACACTCGCTTACATTTTCACCGCACTTTTTGCAAAGCGGATCGACCTCCCAACCGTCCGCAATGGAGTTAAAAGAGAGATCAAGTTTGTCAGAGCCGCGCATCAGACAGTTTCGCCGATACTCTCGGCATACTCTTCGTAGTTGCCTTTGAAATCTATAATTTCACCATCCGGCCTGATCTCTATGATTCGGTTTGCAAAAGCATCTATTAGCTCACGGTCGTGAGTAACGCATATGACATTGCCTGTGAAATCATAAAGTGCCTCACCCAATGCGATAATCGCCTCGAGGTCGAGGTGGTTTGTCGGTTCGTCCAGAATCAGAAAATTCCCCTGCTCCAGCATCATTTTGCTAAGCATCATCCTATGCTTCTCTCCGCCGCTGATCTTTTCTATACTCTTCTCCTGCTCTTCACCGCTGAAAAGCATTCGTCCGAGGCAATTCCTTATTTCCGAAATATCCGCTTCACGGTCATGGCCTCTGAGCCACTCGTAGAGTGTTTCACTCCCTTTGATACGGTCTGTAGTATCCTGCGGAAAATAACTGGGTTCAACTGTAGCACCCCATCTTATTTCACCGCAGTCCGGTTTCAGGCCGTCATCCATAATTATTCTGCAAAGAGTTGTCTTTCCGACACCGTTTGGACCTATGAGTGCTACCTTGTCACCGGGATTGAACTTTATGCTCAGATCGGAAAAGAGAATATTATCATCGAATTTTTTGCTGACTTTTACAAGTTCCAATGCCTCTTTCCCTATTTCGCGTCTCTTTTTGAAAACTATGCTTGGATCTCTTCTAGCAGAGGTCTCAAGCGCACTCAGATCCAGTTTTTCCAGCTGTTTCTGCCGGCTTGTTGCCTGTTTCGCCTTTGATGCATTGGCGCTGAATCGGCGTATGAAACTTTCAAGCTGCTCTTTTTCCTTCAGCTTTTTGCTTCTCTCCATCTCTCTCTGTTTTTGAAGCAGATTGCTGGCGATATACCAGTCGTCGTAGTTTCCGGCGAATTCCCTTATGGTTTTGAAGTCGAGGTCGAGTATGTGAGTAACGACGCTGTTTAGGAAATGGCGGTCGTGGGAGATGACGATCATGGTCCCTTCGTGTCTTTTGAGCTGCTCTTCGAGCCATGCAATTGCGTGAATGTCGAGGTTGTTTGTAGGTTCGTCAAGAAATAGGATATCCGGCTTGGGGAAAAGCACCTGTGCAAGAAGAACCTTGAACTTGTCGGCACTCGGAAGCGAGCTCATCGGGTCATTATGCTGCGACTCCGGAAAACCGAGCTCTTCAAGAATCTTCTTTATCCTGACATCGTACTCATACATAGGGTCCTCTTCGACACAGACCATCTCAAGCTCGCCGAGGCGCTCATTTACCTTATCGTCCTCGAAGTTTCCTTCTGTATAAAGTCTCTCTTTCTCTTTGATGGCGTCAAAAAGCCTTCTGTTTCCGTACAGTACGGCATCGGCTATCGTAAACTCTTCAAAAGCGTACTGATTCTGTCCAAGCACTCCGACTTTAAGGCCACTGCCTACTATAATCTCGCCGGAGCTTGCATCCTCTTCACCGGCTACAATTTTCAGAAAAGTACTCTTGCCGGCACCGTTTGCACCTATAAGGCCGTATCTTTTACCGGCATCTAGCTTTACATTGACATTTTCGAAAAGAACCCTTCCGCCGAAGCGTTTGGTCAAATTCACTGTTTGAAGCATTTTCTATCTACCCTTTTATCAGTTCTAAGACTTTTTGCGGCGGTCGGCCCAGTACCGCTTTGCCCTCTTTTATAACTATAGGCCTCTCTATCAGTTTCGGATACTCCGCCATCGCTTCGATCAGCTTCTGCTCATCGTCAACATCCTTGAGCCCAAGCTCTTTATATATCGCCTCTTTGGTTCTCATGATATCTTTTGGCTTAAGACCCAAAAACTTCAGAACCTCTTTTATCTGTTCTTTTGATGGTCTTTCATCCAAGTAGCGGTAAACCTGCGGCTCGATACCTTCCTGTTCCAGCAGTTTGAGAGCCTCTCGGGACTTTGAACATCTCGGATTGTGCCAGATTACTATCTCTTCGGTTGCCATTGTCAGATCCTTTATGATAAAGTTTGCGTTATGAATGAAGAAAAACCGATAATTGAACTTCTTCCCCCGTTGGACAAAAAATGCAAAATAGCCGTTGCGCTTTTACGGGCGGCATTTACACTTGTGCCCATTCTTCTCGGAGCGGCTGTATGGGCAGAGTTTGGATGGCTTTACGGGCTGCTTGCATGGATTGCATGTGTTTTTGCCGGTCTAATAATCCTGAGCAAACTGAAAATCGCCTATGTCCCCCTGAACCAGCACGAGCTGTCACATTCGGCAACCGCCATACTCAAATGGTATGCCGCAAAAGAGATTTGCAGATACCGAGAAGAGGGACGGCAGCCCGAAAGCTCCGATATCAGTGAAGCTCTACGTTGAGCTTCACCTCTCTGCGGCTTCTCATCGCTACCAACTGTCCAGTCATAGAGTTTTGACGGAAGTGTATTCCGTTTTTATCGGCCAGTTCCACACCTTTGAAGATATTTTCATCTTCGACCTTTACATCCCATAGAGGGTTTACCTCCTTGATTTTCTCAAGCTCCGCTCTGCTCACGGCCACTTTCGTACCTTCCAGTATCGCTATTCCGGCATCTACAATACATCCGTCACCGAGAGGAATGCCTGTTACACTGTTGGCGCCCAAAAGTACATTTTCGCCTATAGTGACGGGGTTTCCGTTGGTACCGCTCAATACTCCCAGAATCGAAGCGCCGCCGCCTACATCAGAACCCGGTCCTACAATCGCGGAACTGGAGATTCGGCCCTCTACCATTACGGCCCCGGTGGTTCCGGCATTGAAGTTTATGTAGCTTGCACCGGGCATTACCGTAGTTCCCGGATGCAACTGCGCACCCATACGTACCTTGGCGCTGTCGAGTATTCTGGTATTGTCGGCAGGGATTATATGCTGCAGATAACGCGGGAACTTGTCTACACTCTCTATCTCCGGATATGCACCGTTCAGCTTAAGTTCGATTTCGTTCTCGCGAAGCCAGTCAAGTTCGAAAGGTTCGTTTCCGAACCATGCTACATTGTGCAAAATTCCGAATGCTCCGTTCAGGTTTACACTGCGCAGTTCAGCTTTGCCCAGTGAAAGAGCATAAAGTTTGATATATACAGACTCCACACTCTTCGGAGCATCATCTTCGAAAAGAAAAACGATACGGAAATTGTCGTCAAGCTCTTCACACTCTACAATCTTTACCAGCTCTTTAATCACCTGTACGTTTTTGTGTGCTTCACCCTTTGCCTCGTCGATATAGGGGTTGAAAGCGGCGAAAGCATTAATCAAAAATGCATCTGTAACATCAAACAGCTGCTCTGAATCGGCAAAATCAATACTCTCTCCGCTCTCTTGCAAAGCCGCGATCAAAACTGCTGCAGATCCGTAGTTTTCATTCCAGTTTATCAGCGGATAGACCGCTTGCAGAACCTTATCACGGTTCTTCTGTCCGCGATCAATCCTGCATATACCGAATGCAACCGGCCTTCTGTAGCCCTCTTGAGCTTCCGTCTCTTCTACAAAACTCTTGAATCCCTCTTTTGACTCTATCTTTTCGATTGCCATAGTAACTCCTAAAAAGAATAATTGCGCGATTATACTTGAATTTTGTTGACACCCACTTTAGGAAACGAATCCATCAACGAAATGCGTGTTCAAAGCAAAAAATCCTTTTTAGGACTGTTTTGTAGTTGACGATGGTCAATGATAAGATTTTTATGATTCTATATCATTAATTAAATTGTTTAAAATTATAATTTTCATAAAAATTGTTTTTTTATGCAAAAAAAGAGTAGCAGGAGATCCTGAATGAGACGACCGGAGCCAACCGAATACGAGCGTTTTTTAAAAGACGAGGACTATATAGTCTCAAAAACTGATCTTAAAGGGCACATAATCTACTGTAACAAAATTTTCGTTGAAATCTCCGGTTACAGCGAAAAAGAACTTTTGGGCACTCCCCACTCAATCCTCAGACACCCGGATATGCCTAAAATAGTTTTCAAACTGCTTTGGGAGAGAATTCAAAACAAGCAGGATATTTTCGCATTCGTTAAAAACCTCTGCAAAGACGGAGGATTTTACTGGGTATTTGCGAATGTAACGGCTACGCTAGATTCACAGGGAACAATCCGAGACTACCACTCGGTAAGGCGCAAGCCGAACAGTGCGGCAATCAAAATAATCGAACCGATATACTCCCGGCTTCTTGAGGAAGAGAAGCGCGGAGGCATGGAGGCATCGATGTTATGTCTGCAAAATATACTCGAATCCAACGGGACAAACTACGATGAGTTTGTCTGTTCCCTTCAGAGTTGAAGATATTATTTATTTTGTGCGGCTGTAAGACAAAATACGGATTATCACGACATCGGCACGTCTGTTTTCGGCACGGCCGGAAGCCGTTTTATTGGATGCTATAGGCCTGCTTTCTCCATATGCCCTTATGCTGATTCTATCCGGCAGGACTCCAAGATCTATTAGCGCATTTTTCACTTTTAATGCCCGTTTTTTCGAAAGCAGCAGGTTGTAACGTATGGTTCCGATACTATCGGTATGACCTTCAATCGTAACTTTTATATTCGGATTGCTTTGCAGATAATCGGCCAGCCTTCCGATCTGCTCCCTGCCCTTCTCATTTAGATCTGCCGAATCAAACTCAAAATTTACCAGCATCGGAATGGCTGTAGCACAACCGCTCTCGTCTACTATCCACCCTTTCGGCGTTTTTTTGCATATATCTTTGCAGTCTGCAATGCTGTCTTCGTCGCTGTCTCGTCTACATGACTCATCTGCGGAAAGCTGCTTCTTTTGTACATGGGAGACAGCTTTTGCCGGAATAGCCGAAACGGTTTTGACGGATTCTTTTTCTGCCTCTTTTTTTGGAGGAACTGCCGGTTTCTCCTTCACTGCCGCAGCTGTCTGTACAGGCACCGGTACCGTTTTGGCAGGCTTGGTTACAGAGCTTTTTTCAACCTTTTGATCTGAAACAGCTTCGACTCTCTTTTTCATCGGACTCGGCTCTTCCGCTTTAGGCTTGCTTGAAGTTTGCAGATTTTTGCGCTGTTTTCTGTTTTCAGTATCTTGTGCAGTGCCGGCGTCGGTTCTCCCGATAATATTGAGTGCTATTACACTCTCCTTGACCGCTTCAGGCTGTTTTACAGGAGTACGTTTCTCCATTTTCGGCAGACTCTCTTTCGTCTCAATCCGCTGTTTGGAGACTTTTTGAACAGAATTTTCCGGTGCAGCCTTTTTACTGTAGGAAACTGTCTTTTTAGTCGATACAGGCTTAGAAACAGCAACAGGCGGCGGCGTGACAGCAGCGACACGTTTTATTATTGCGGTTTCACTGCGCATAGGTTTTTTGAAACTGCTTTCGCTTTTATTTTCCGCCTTTTTTATGTATCTCTTTTTCAGAGTCTGTGCGTATTCTCTTTTAGTAGCAGGCTTTATAACTTCCTTTGCCGGTACCTCTTCAGGCTCTTTCGTTTTTTTGCCGGTATATGAAGCGAATGCAAACATATCTTCTTCAATATACCTCTCCATCTCTCCGAAAGAGTACTCCAGTCCGAATGTCCAGTAAAATGTGTGTCCCACGTCTGAAAAACGGACGACATCCTTGAATTCCAGCCTCAACGAGATCGGATCTATGATCAGAAAGTGCGCTCCGACGCCTATGCCTGCAATACCCCCGCTTTTTAGACTGCCCATGCTGTTATCATACTTTTCTATTCCGAGTCCGAAAATCATATAGGGTATGAAGCCCCTGTCATCTTTGACGTTGTACAGAAAGTTTGCCATGATCTGCTGGCCGTTTGTAGTTGGTTTTGAAGGGACTGTTGCCTGGACAAAATTATAAAGATAGTCATAGCTCAGTTCAACAGCCATATGTTCATCGAAGTTATAACCGGCTCTTAATCCGTAACTGATTCCGTCATCGAGCAGCCCTTTTCCCAATGCCTCCATTTTGTTTACCATCGGGCCGACCGTATATCTCTTTTGAGAGGCAGCGGATATCAAAGGAATTAAAATGCAGACAATCAAAAGCCACGCCCTTCTCAATTTCACCCCTTCAGCTCCTACCATTCTTTAAAAAATATTATTACCGCATTGTACCATCTGTATTAAAAAAATATTCTGTAAACGATGTTAAATGAGAAGAAAATATTCCAAAAAAGTGATCTTCGGCACTTTTTGGAGTATAATAAAATATAAATTTTAACGGCTAATAACCTGCTTGGTAGATTTTATGTTGTTTCACCTGAAGCCATATGACCCAGCACCGTTCTTCTCATAGTAGTATCTACTCTTCGGCAGGCTCCTTTAAAGGCTGCTTCTTCTCCGACTACTATACACATTTTTTTCGCTCTGGTTACTGCGGTGTATAGAAGCTTGGTATTGTGCATGATGTAGTGGCTGTAGCTCATGGGAATAATAACAGCTTCATACTCCATTCCCTGTGTCTTGTGTATCGTAAGGGCATATGCGAGGCTCAGATACTCTCCAAGCATCTCAAAGCCGTACTTTACAACTACATCTTCATTCGGATAGTACACATAGCACTCCTCCTCTTCACGGTCCATCCTGAAAATAAGCCCTATCATCCCGTTGAATATTCTCTGGTCAACCGGGTCGAGTCCCTTTTTAAAAGCTTCAGGGGAGAATGAGGGCATATTTTCATTTTTTGTGTGTACCACCTTGTCGTACAGACCATAGCTGTAAAGGCCTCTTTTAATACTCTGTTTTGCATTGGGATTGAAAAGAGTCTGCAGTTGTGTATTGAGCTCCTCACTACCCAATATACCCCCTTTCATGGGCGTTATAACCTGAATATGTGTAAGATATCCTCTTATATCTTTGGTTTCTAGGCGTTTTCTTGCCTCTATGATATAGGGCACAGCTTCCTTTTTGACGGCTTCGAGTATCTGCCTGTTGTGATCGTCTCTCATCTCTTTTTTCTCGTTTTGCGAGAGAGAGTTTCTCCTTGAAAAGTAGTCCGGAATGCTCAAATCTACAAACCTGAAATCTGCATAGTCTCTTTTGTATTCAGGCAGCTGTGCCTGTCTTATGGAATCGGCAATAACTGTAAGTGCCTGTTCCTCATTCTGCCTGTATATTGTTGTAAGTTTGACGACTGGAATTAGTTCATATTTAACAATATCAGCCAGAACGTTGCCGGCTCCTATCGGCGGCAGCTGCCCGTCGTCGCCGATAACAAGCAGCAAAGCATCATCTTTCAGTTTCGAGACCAGTTGGAAAAAGATGGCTGAATTCACCATGGATGCTTCATCCAGCAGAACTACGTCGTAAGGGAAAAACTCCCTATCTTTATGCGCTACAAGAAGACTCTGTATGGTTGCCGATCTGTATCCTGTGGTGTCGTGTATGCGCTGTGAAGCTATTCCGCTGAGAGCCGTCGTTATGACGGAGTCATAGCCGTACCTGCGCTCGAGAAGCTTCAGCATCATTTTTGCGGTTGTACTCTTTCCCGTTCCTGCATAACCTACCAGTGCCATAGCACGCACACCGCTGTTTAGAAGCGTCACGGCTTCTCTTTGCTGCTCTCCGAGTATGAAACCAGCTTCCCTCTCCTCTTCGGCGATAAACCGGTCTATATCTTCTACAATATGTTCACCTGCCAATGCGCGCTTTTTTCTGAAAAACTCGAATATCGCCTTTTCCGCATGGTAGTAGTATGGGTGTGCGAGATCTCCGTCTATTGAGTAGAGTCTCTCCTGTTCAAGCAGACTCTCTATTACATCATCTACCGCACCTCTTTCATCGGTAAAACCGAGCTCTTCACACACAACTTCTATGAACGGCTCCCGCTCTATCGCACTGCTTCCCTGCCTTTCACTTATTTCACGCATCAGGTAGTTGATCGCCGCCTCGATTCTGAACGGCGACTTCGGGTCGATACCCATGGAGCAGGCCATCTCGTCGGCTCTTTTGAATCCGACACCCTTGACCTGGGTTATCATATAGGGGTTTTGCTTTATCGCCTCTATCAGGTTCTCTTTATTGATAAAAGTTCTGTATATCTCGGCCACTATCGACTGGCCTATCTTGTATGGAGCCAGAAACATCGCCAGATCGCGCATATCTTTGTATTGCTGCCAGCT
>CAYZMY010000032.1:0-12148 GCA_964479605.1 uncultured Campylobacterales bacterium
AAAAACGATGAGCGCGTAATCAGTGTGGAGCGGACCGACATAAGAGAGTTTGAAAGCGATAGACCGTTCGAGGTTACGACATGCGATGTATCTTTCATAAGCCTTTGCAATATCATGGAGGATCTGCACAGGCTGACTAAAGGTGTGCTTATACTCCTTTTCAAGCCGCAGTTCGAGGTAGGGCGCGAAGCGTCACGGGACAGGCGCGGTGTGGTTACGGATACCGTGGCGGTAGAGTCGGCTATGCAAAAGTTTGAGAGCGAGGCGCTGAAGCTGGGCTGGAGGCTGATCGTCAAAGAGATCTCGCCGCTTCCGGGAAAGGAGGGGAATCGTGAGTGGTTCTACCTGTTCGTCAACGGTTGAAGCCGTGGCGATCGGAAATTTCGACGGTATGCACATCGGCCACCGGGCACTTTTTGAGAGGCTGGGGGAGAGTGGAGGCGTATGCGTCATAGAGCACTACAGAGCAACTCTCACGCCCCATATCTACCGTGCCAAATTTACCTCTCTGCCCCTCTTTTTCTACGATTTCGACTCCATAAGAGAGCTCTCTCCGGAAGAGTTTGTTACGAGACTGAAGAGTTCGCTTCCGAATCTGAAAAAGATCGTAGTCGGTTGGGATTTCAGATTCGGTCTCGACAGAAGAGGGGATGTGGAGATGCTCGGCCGGATTTTCGACGGAGAGGTGGAGGCGGTGCAGGAGGTTCATTGCAACGGCCGCCCCGTACATTCACGTTTTATCAGGGAACTGATCTCCTCTTCGAAAATGGAAGAGGCCGCCTCTATGCTGGGGCACCCGTACGAAGTATGCGGCAGGGTTGTAAGAGGGCAGGGTATAGGCTCCAAGTCGCTCGTTCCTACGCTGAATCTTGATACCGGACGCTTTCTGCTTCCGGCCCCCGGGGTCTACGCCACCGAAACCTGCATAGGCGGTGAGTGCTACGGTTCCGTCTCTTTTGTCGGAAATAGGGCCACTACCGACGGTTCGTTCGCCGTAGAGAGCCATATCGTTGGAAGAGAGCTGGAAGTGACAGCAGGAGAAGAGGTCTGTATAAAGTGGCTCCGTTTTTTGAGAGAAAACAGAAAGTTCGACTCGCTTTCTGAGCTGAAAGAGCAGATAGAAAAAGATATAGAGGCGCTATGAGAGACGATATATTCAGCAAACCGATCGAGCGGCAGTTTCAGTTCGACGAGCAGGTAGCGGCGGTATTCGATGACATGATAGAGCGCTCCGTTCCCTTTTACCGCCAGAATATGGAGCTTATGGTCCAGTTGCTGCTAAGGCGGATAAAAGAGGGTACACGTGTCGTGGATCTCGGCTCTTCGACGGGGTCTCTTCTTATAGAGACAGCGCGCCGTTGCAGGGTGGAAGCGGAGTTCATAGGCATAGACAACGCTCCGGCGATGGTGGAACTTGCACAAAAAAAGGCCGAAGCGTTCGATACCAAAGTGAAGTTTCAGTGCGAAGATATCATGAAAGCAGATTTCTGCAATGCAGATATAATAATTGCCAACTATACACTTCAGTTTATAAGACCTCCTGTGAGGATAGATCTCGTCACAAAAATAGCATCATCCCTGAAAGAGGATGGGATGTTTCTTTGCAGCGAAAAGATACTGATGGAAGATAGCTGGTTAAACCGCCAGATCATCGACATCTACCACTCTTACAAACGTGAACAGGGCTATTCCGAAACAGAGATTATGCAAAAGCGCGAAGCACTTGAAAATGTGCTTGTGCCTTATACATTGCAAGAGAACAGAGAGATGTTGCTTGATGGGGGATTCAAAAGAGTCGATACCCTTTTTCAGTGGGCCAACTTCGCCACATTAGCGGCATTCAAATAGAGGCCTCCGCAAGGGAGGCGGAGAGTGATTTATCAGAGCCTGACTTCCGGATTGGCCTCCTCTATCATCTCTCTGATAAGGGTGAATATTCTACCGCTCTGCTGTTCCATTTCATTTAGATTCTGCACAATGTTCTGACGTTTGTCGGGAGTGAGGCAGACGCCGCGTGTGGCGCAAGGTACCGTCTCAATAATAATATCATGAACTTTTTTGTGAGGCTCCGCCATAGCTTCGTATGCTCTTGTCTCTCCAAAGAGTTCTTTGCCGTCGCTGTCGTACCATTTCCCAAACCTGCATTCATGTTCATTTCCAAAAGTCTCGGCGAGTTGGCTGTTTTCATTCAAAACGGCCCGATAGGCGTTTGACTTGTAGATTATATGGTCAACTTTAATCAGGGTGCCAAGCAGTGAGTCGCGTATATATTTTGCCTCTTTTGCCGAAAGGTCAGCTACTTCGGCGAAGTTGCCCAGTGATTCTCTGAAAGAGTTAACATCTTCCTGTGAGCCTGTAGCTATCTGTGTGATTCTTTCGGAATTACCCTGGATATCGTTGGACTCCTGCTGAAGTGTCTGTATGGTTATGGCGATCTCCTGCGTCGCTTTTTGGGTGCGCTCCGCAAGCTTTCTCACTTCATCCGCCACTACGGCAAACCCTCTGCCGTGCTCACCTGCACGTGCCGCCTCTATGGCTGCATTGAGTGCAAGCAGATTTGTCTGGTCTGCAATATCTTTGATAAGATTGACGACAGCGCTGATTTCACCCGTTCTTTCGTTGAGTGAGATGATCGCGTCGTTTGTGTGTGAAATGAAATTGATCAGTTCATCGAGACTGTTAACGATATTTTGGACCGTAGACTGGCTTCCTGAAGCTTCATCTGCCGTAATAGATGTATTTTTCGCGATCTTTTCAAGTATATTTGTATTTCTGGAGATATCTTCCTGTATTACTCCAAGTCCGCTTGCAATACCGCCTGTAGACCTTTCAAACTCCTGGGAGAGCTGTGATCTCATAGCCGATTTGAAGGAGCCGGCAATCGAATCTATAGCGCTATTGAGATGGGGTGTGGCAGCTTTGAAGTCTCCTTTGTATCCTTCGGAGAAAATAATACGGAAAGTCTTGCCCTCATTTGCGGCATCTATAGAGGCACGAATATCTCGCATAATCTGCTCTGTCTGATCCAGCATATCGTTAATCCCCCATGCGACTCCATGCAGGGTGTGATCTTCGGGAATATGGGTGATGCGGTCCGAAAGTTCTCCGCGTCCGGCTCTTATGAGTACGTCCCTAATCTGTCTAATGAGCGGGTCGTTGAAGATTTTTTCGCATGACGAGTCACTTTGAGAGGGAATAAAAAGAGCGATAACGGCGACAAGCGCAACGACACCGCCTGCAATATAGGCTCCGGTAACCAGCAGATAAATTGCGGCACCAAGTGCGGACAGCAGAAGAACCAGGCTCTGTCTATTGCTGAAGGCCGAGGATAAACTCGTCATATCCCACTCCTTTCTCGTTTAGTATATTGTTAAGCAGCTTTGTTGAAGCATCAAGTCCCCCGCGCTGCTCCTCCTGCAGAAGCTGTGCATAGAGGGGCTTTATCGTTTCAAGTGCTTTTGCACTCGGTTTTCTTCGTACCGAGTGGTAGTCGCGTGGATTGCCTTTGTCGTCGTAGGTGACTGTGACGTTGGCGAAGACCCAGTAGTATGCCCCGTCTTTGCATAGATTCTTTACGTATGCAAATATCTCCCTACCGCTTTGAACCCTCTCCCATAGGAGTTTGAATATCGCTTTGGGCATATCCGGGTGGCGAAGGACGGAGTGTGGCTTGTGCAACAGCTCCTCTTCACTGTAACCGGAAATATCGATAAATATCTTGTTTCCGTATATGATTCGACCCTTCAGGTCTGTTTTAGAGACGATGAAATCGTCTTCTTTCAATGTCCGTTCCGTGGCAGTCGGCTGAGGTCTGCTCATATATGCACCTCCTTGTACTATATATGCGCTTATGAGGTTTTCTGTGCTATCAGATTTTCTATAAACGCTTTTGTCTGCTTGTAACTGTAGAGCTCTTTGAAGCCCTGTATGCGTCCGCCGCTTGCGTTCGGATGTCCGCCGCCGCCTGCAAGAGTGGCGGCAATTTCGCTTACGTCGGCCTTGTTGTTACTTCGTAAACCTATCGACCCGTTTGGAGAAATGTTTAGTATGAAGTCTATATCAGGATTTGCTACAAGAAAGGCGTTGCCGATGACCGAGATGTTCGGGAGTGCATAGGTAAGTACACCTGTTTTATCTCTGTAAGAGATTTTCAGATCCTCTTTTCTTGCCGTAAGAAGGTCGGTCAGGTACTCGGCGACCAGATTATCGAGCGTATTGTCGCCTCTGCCTTTCGAGAAAAAAGCCTTTTTTATCGCGTGCATCTCGTTGTCGAGCCTGATATGGGCGTCGCGTTCGTTTATGATCCTGTCGGCCGACTCTATGAGGTGAAACTTGTGTGCACGGTCGTGTTCGTCGAAGAGTGCCCTTCCGACCTCTCTCGATGAGGCTACGGCTCCCATAAGGACTTTGCCGAACTCGAACCCCTCCTCCTCTTTGAGCCAGATGTCTATCGCGTTGATCGCATCTACAATCTGTCTGTATCGCTCAATCTCTTTACAATCGAAGTTCTCGATGAGCCAGTCGTAAGTGATTTTGGTCGCACTTCTGGAGGTATCGAGAAAGTACCACTCATATTTCTGTGCCGAATCGCTTCCGCTGGCGTGGTGGTCGAGCAGTTGAACCTCTATATTGATCCCTTTTTTGAAACTCTGAAGTTTCTCTGTCTGCTTCTCTATAAACTCACACTGCGCCAGAGAGAGGTTCAGATCGGTTACGAGCAGCAAGATATCCTTTGCGGAATCGAGCAGCATCTGATCGAAAAAGATCTTGAGCCGGCTGTTTATCTCGTCTCCGTAGTTGCTGTTTTGAAAACTTATCTTCTCGAAGCAGCGCGATGTCAGAAACTGGCACGCATAGCCGTCGAGGTCGGTATGTGAAAGGTGGTATACGCTTTGCGGTTTTTTCAAGGTGAATCCTTTTTTTAGTGAAAAATGAATAGTGAAAAGTGAATAGTGAAAAAAAAAATTCGGGTAAGCTGCGCTTTGAGCAGACGATTTTTTAAATAATAGGGAGCGAAGCGACCATCCTCAACTATTCGTTATTCACTATTCACTCTTCACTAACTCAAACATCTATCTCTACGCTTCCGAGAACCTCGAACTTGGCATCGGGGTCTATTTCGGCGTGGCTTAGCACTATGATATCGAGCCTGAAGCGTTCGAAGATTTCGGCGAGCGGTTTTCTGAGCATCGGGTCGACTATCAGTATGACCGGAGCGACACCTTTTTGAAGAACCTTTTGCGCTTCATCGCTGATTCTTTCGACCACTTCGTTTATCTGCCCGACATTGAGCAGCAGCTGCCGTCCCGATTCGCTCTCCTGCAGGTGGTCCAGAAGTCTCTGTTCGGTCTGGGCGTTTAGTGTGAGAAGCTTTATCCTTCCCTCCTGGTCTTTGTAGAGCCCGGTTATGACTCTTGAAAGCCGTGCGCGTACCTGCTCGACTATAAGATCCACATTCTTGGTATATTCCGCTACATCCGCTATTGTCTCAAGAATGGTAAGCATGTCTCTAATCGGTACACGCTCATGCAGCAGCTGTTTGAGAACCCGTTGGATCAGCCCCAGCGAGGCGACTTTGAGTGCATCTTCCACAACAACGGGGTAATCTTTTTTTACTTTGTCGAGCAGTGCCTGAACCTCCTGTCTCGTGAGCAGATCTTCAGCATGTTTTTTGACCAGTTCGCTCATGTGGGTGGAGATTACAGTGGCCGGGTCTATTACTGTATACCCCTTGATGATGGCATCCTCTTTCTTGTCTGCATCTATCCATATGGCGTCGAGGCCGAAGGCCGGCTCTTTGGTGTGAATTCCCTCTATCTCTTCGGTAGCCATACCGCTGTTCATGGCCAGGAACTTGTCCGCATAAACCTCTCCGCTGCCGATTTCGACCCCTTTTAGAAGTATCTGGTATGTGTTGGGCGGCAGCTGGAGATTGTCGCGTATGCGCACTTGCGGCATCAGAAAACCGTAATCGAGGGCTATTTTTCTGCGCATGCTTCTTATCCGCTCGAGAATATCCCCGCCGCGGCTCGTGTCGGCAAGCTTGATGAGCTGGTAGCCGAGATCGAGTTCGAGCATCTCCACTTTCAAAATATCTTCGAGTGCCGCCTCTTCCTCCTCTTTGGTAGGAGTCTTTCGAACCGGTGGAGCCTCCTCTTCAGCCGCCGGTGCAGGCCCTCCGGGAGGTGATATGAGATGCTCCCGCATTCCCTGCCGTCTGATCATAAACCCCAAACCTACAAACAGAAGCCCTACAAACATCAGCGGCAGAGTCGGCAGGCCCGGTACAAGTGCAAACATAAAGAGAATGAAGCCGACGATGAAGAGGGTGCGGTACTCTTTTATGAGCTGGTTTACGGCCCCTTCGGCAAAGTTCTTCTCGTCATCCTTGCTGGCACGGGTAATTATGATACCTGTCGCAGTGGAGACGATGAGCGCCGGAATCTGGGAAACAAGCCCGTCTCCTATGGTAAGGAGGGTGAAGATTCTGGCAGAGTCAGAAAGGGTCATATCGTACTGGAACATTCCTATCAGAAAGCCGCCGATAATGTTGATGATGGTTATGATTATACCGGCTATCGCATCGCCTTTGACAAACTTGCTGGAACCGTCCATGGCACCGTAGAAACTGGCCTCCTGCAAAATCTCCGCTCGTCTCTTTTTCGCTTCGGCTTCGTCGATGAGGCCGGCATTGAGATCGGCATCTATGGCCATCTGTTTTCCAGGCATCGCATCCAGCGTAAATCTGGCGGCTACTTCGGCGACACGGGTTGCACCCTTCGTTACGACGATGAAGTTGATGATTACGATTATTGTAAAGACTATGATACCGATTACATAGTTTCCGCCGACAACGAAATCTCCGAAACTTGTAATGATGTCGCTGACGGCTTCAGGCCCTTCATGTCCTTTGCTCAGAATCATTCTCGTCGTCGCGATGTTGAGCGAGAGACGATACAAGGTTATGAGCAGGATCATCGTAGGAAATGTAGTAAAATCGGTAGGTTTTTCTATAAAGACGGAGATTAGAATCATTAGGACCGATATAGCTATCGAAACGGTCAGGAAAAAGTCCAGCACACTGCTTGGAAGAGGAACGATGATAATAGCCATAATGGCTATAATCATCGCTACGATAGTCAGGTCTTTGGCACTTGCGATAGTTTCGAGAAACGGTATTGCACGTTTTAGAAGTTTTGAGCGTGTCGCTTTAGCCAAAGAGTGAGCCTTATTTTTCGAGAATATCTTTTAGCGTCAGGTTCTCCAAAAAGCCGTCGATCTTGTTTTGCAGACGGTTCAGAAAGGGCCAGATTATACACTGCATGCCGCGGTCGCTCGGACAGCTGTTTTGAGACGGGGAACACTCAAATACAGCGGGAGACTTCCCTTCGGCGGCATTTATCACTTCCATGATGGAGATTTCGGAAAACTTTTTTTTCAGGGCGAAGCCGCCTTTTGCCCCTTTGTAAGAGATGAGAATTCCCTTTTTTGCAAGGCTTTGCAGAATTTTTGCCAGAAAACTTTTTGAAATTCCAAGCTGTTTTGAGAGAGTGTCGACATCTTTAGGTTCGCCGCTCTCCCCGATAAGTGCCAGTGAAAGGAGCGCATATTCGCTCGCCCTGGTTAATAACATAAATTATCCCCTGTTAAAATGTTGAACCCATTCTATTCTAATTTATGTAAATTTTTGCTTTTTTGCGAAAGCGCTGCCTCTGAGTCAGTATTGCGCAAGGCGGCTGTTTTATGTATAATTGCAGACTCTAATGCTTCGGCATCGGAAAATTCAACCAATCAGGAGGTCAGAAATGGCTTTGGATTCGGCTAAAAAGCTTGAAATCATTAAACAGTTCGGACGAGGTGAGGGCGATACAGGTTCTCCGGAAGTACAGGTGGCACTTTTGAGTGAGCGTATCAAATACCTTACGGATCACCTTAAAGAGAATAAAAAAGACCACTCTTCACGACTGGGGCTTTTGAAACTTGTAGGTCAGAGAAAGCGGCTGCTTCGCTATCTTAAAAGAAAAAATTATGAAAGCTATACAAAGCTGATCTCCGCTCTGGGTATCCGCGACAAATAGTTTCAATAGTTTCATGCCGGCGCTCAAAGCCGGCATCAAGACTCTTTCGTTAATCTTCATTAAACCTCTTTATATATAAAAAAGTTATTAAAAGTGTTATGATTTCCGTTCATCGGACGATATCTGCAGATAGAGATTATTGTACAGTTTGTAAAAAATATTGATAGTAAGGGAAGGATAGATAGTGTCGCATATTTTGGGAAAAAGCACGGTTTTGGGTTCCATTCTTTTAATGGTTATTATGCTGGCAGGCTGCGGCGGAGGCGGTGATACCAGCGCATCTGCACAGGGAACATCGCTTCGCGGGTACTTTTTGGACAACCCGGTAAAAGGGCTTCAGTACACGGGAAGTATGGGCAGCAGCGGTATCACGGACAGTGAGGGTGCTTTCTCGTTTTATGATAAAGAGATTGTTTCGTTCAAAGTGGGCGCTGTTACACTAGGCTCTGTACGCATGCAGGCTTCCAAAACCGTAGTGACTCCGGTTGCACTTGTATCTTATGCAAAAGGTACATCTGTAGGTGCGAGTGATGAGAATGTGCTCTCGATCGTCAGATTTTTGATGAGTGCCGACAGCGGCTTTAGCAGCAGATTCATTGACATAAGTGATTCCATGCGGGAGAAACTCTCTAAAATGCCGCCCCTGAGGCTTGATGCCGGAGATGCTTCCGCTGCTGTACTTGCAGCCTACCTTGGTAAAGAGACGGACAGAATCGTCTCAAGGACCGATGCTTTCGAACACCTGAAAAAGACACTTGAAGATCTTGGAGAGGTTGTCGACGACAATTTAAGCGGGGGAATACAGACTTCCGGAGATTATATGCTTCTTGCATGGAATGATCTCGGTATGCACTGTATGGATGGCAAAGACTACTCCGTTTTTTCAATCCTTCCCCCCTACAACAACCTTGTAGCCCAGCTTGTAAAAAGGGGTGAAAGACCGGAAAATATTACTTCAGGTGTTACTATAAGCTATGAAGCGGCACCCTCTTTTGATGCCAAATGGAATACTACCAGCGTAACGAAAACGAACTTCTGGAACTATGTTCAGAAGCTTTTCGGTGTATCTCTTCAGGATGATGTGGGGCTGGCCGGCAGTTATGTTCAGAGTAAAACACCCCATAACCTACATTACGACTCCAATAACGACTGGTGGACGGCTGAAGGCATTCCGACAGCTCCGAGAAACGACGACGGAAGCTACAACCGCTACCCGATGGTCAAGGTGGTAGCAAAAGACGCTTCCGGCGCCGTTTTGGCCGAAACGACAACGGTTCTGCCGGTAAGTGACGAAATCGACTGCGGATCGTGCCACAACTCAAACAGCAATCCCGCCGCAAAACCTTCAAAAGGTTGGGCCGCTCTTGGTGACAGAGAGAAAGATTTCAAAATAAATATACTGAGGCTTCACGACGAGAAACATCCCAATGCGGTAACAGACCATGTGGATTCGTTGAGTGCCAAAGGGTGGAACTACGATGCCGGCGGGCTCGAAGCCACCGCAAACGGCGGAACTCCGGTACTTTGTGCGGCTTGTCACAAGAGCAATGCACTGCCGGGTACCGGAGTGGACAATCTGGTATCTCTGACTCACGCGCTGCACAGGAAGCATGCGAATGTCGTCGATCCTTCTACCGGGAAAAAGTTGGACGAGAGCACGAGCAGAGATGCCTGCTACAAATGTCACCCGGGCGCCACTACAGAGTGCCTTCGCGGAGCTATGGGAAAAGCGAAAAACAGTGACGGTACCAGCAAAATGCAGTGCCAAAGCTGTCACGGCGGTATGAGTGCGGTCGGTAACAGCGGCAGAGAAGGGTGGCTCGATCTGCCTGCCTGTCAGAACTGCCACCAAAACGGCAATAGATATACCCAAGCCGTTACAGACATAGCGACAGGAGAGCTTCGGACCTCTTCGGATGACAGATTCGCCACCGATTCCGACACACCTGTGGCAGGAAAGAGCCTCTACCGCTACAGCAGGGGACACGGCGGTCTACAGTGTTCGGCATGTCACGGCTCAACTCATGCCATATACCCCTCTTCGAGACCGGAGGACAATATTCAGAGCATCGCAGCACAGGGTTATGCCGGAGCAGTCAGGGAGTGCAAGGTGTGTCATACCTCCATACCGAGTGTAGATTTCGGCGGTCCGCACGGAATGCACGAAGTGGGAAGCGCCTGGGTGTTCAGTCACGGCGATCTGGCCAAATATGACAAGAGCAAATGTGAAACCTGCCATGGATCCAATTATCGCGGTACTGTCCTTTCCAAAGTAGCCGCTTTTAGAAAATTCAATGTAAATTTGAGCACCAAAACGACCAAATACTACTCTGCAGGTGATATGGTTAGCTGCTACGACTGTCACGACGGACCGAACGGCCCCTGATATTTAACCTTCAATACTCAGGCATTCCGGCCCGCATGACGGGCCCGGCCGCCTGCGGCCAAACCGATCGGCATTCTAACTCTTTTATCAATTTATTACCGCACCGACTAATGGACTGAAAGTTTTGATGCGGTGGCTTCTTTCACAATCAAGAGAGAGATCTTTGCATGAATTGCCGTAGCGAATTCAGAAAAATCGGGTAATAGAGAGATTTTTTCCGCTCTTTTTTAACCTTCAATCGGTCACACACTACTTTACATTATAGATTTATATAAATAAACTTGACACTAATACGCTCAATTTAGTATAATCAATTTGGCATTTTAAGAAAGAAGTGCTAAAATTGTGTCATGAAAAAGAAATACGAAGCGATTTTGGAGACGGTCGTCAAAACGTTTTTGCAGACACATGAGCCTATCGGTTCTGCGATGCTGAAAGAGAGACTGCCGTTTGAGATCGCACCGGCAACGATCCGTTACTACTTCAACAAGATGGTTGAACGGGGAGAGTTGGCACAGCTGCATAAAAGCAGCGGAAGAATTCCGACTGAAAGCACCATGAAGCAGTACTGGCGTAAGCATCTAAGAGAGCTTGAACTGCTTACTGATGCTATGAGCGAAGTAGCGCAGATAAGTGAAAAAGAGGATTTGTTCCTACTCTTCAAACCTGTTAAGAGCAATCGCCTAAAGACGATTGAAAGGGTTGGACAGCAGTATATGATTTTGGTATTCGATCATGACGAGTATGTCATACGTTACCAAAACCAGCTCGAATCTTTTCTCGGTGATCTGATCGGTTATGAGCTTGAAGATGTGAAACGCATCGCCAAGGATGTCGGAATAATGTCTCTTTATTATAAGATGCGTGCAAAAAACGATGAAGAGATAACATCTGTAAATGCTGAAGCTCTCATAAGAGTCGCCGGCAAAAAGAGCAGTTGGGGAAAACGCAACATACGTGCTTTTTTAGACGGAGATATTATAGAAGAGCTCGGAGGCGGACTCTATTTCGACCCGCTGCTGCCCAGAGGGTTTATGGCTCTGAGGGTAGATGCCGTAATAGAAAACAGAGCGATGAAGATGCTCTGCATCGGTGCGATAGACCAGGATTTTACGAAGATATTCAAGGAGGTTTGAAATTATGGCTGACAAACATCACAGAAAAGAGGGCAGACATGAAGAAGTTGCCGAGACTGAAGAGAACAAGTTGCCTGAAGTTGAAGAAGAGACTGAGACTTCAAATGACGAGAAGGAGGGGGATAAGCTGAAAAAATGTGAAGAGGAACTGCAGGCGTGCGAAGACAAATATCTGCGCATGCATGCGGAGTTCGAAAATATTAAAAAGAGAATGGAGCGCGAGAGGGAGAAGAGTGTGGCATACGCTCAGGAGCAGTTTGCAAGAGACCTGCTTCCGGTTATGGATTCGCTCGAACTCGCTCTCGCTTCCATACCTACTCCGGAAGAGGGGGCCGATGAGCACCTGCAGAAACTTAAAGAGGGTGTCCAACTGACACTCGACCAGTTTACCAAAACGTTTGAAAAACACCATATAAAGGTGGTGGATATAGATCAGGGTTTCAACCCCAATTTCCATGAAGCGGTTATGCAGGTCGAGAGCGACGAGCATGAGAGCGGTCAGATCGTTCAGGTGCTTCAGAAAGGATATACGTACAAAGAACGGCTGC
>CAYZMY010000033.1:0-12017 GCA_964479605.1 uncultured Campylobacterales bacterium
GGTGCGGTAATAACCGGGTCTGCGTTGAATCAGCGGTTTTTATCGCTTTCGATATAGACAATATCGACTTTTCCGTCACTGAAGTATGGCTGTCCGAACAGCCGCTCTCTTATGGCCGGGCTTCCGAAGGTCATCTCTTTGAGTCTGGATTCCGGGAAAACTGCTTTCATCTGCTGTACGACGAAGGAGCGTGCATCCCCGGGATTCGCCGTAAATATAGGCAGAATTTTCCATCTGAATCCGGTTACGGCATCCGTTACTGCCGTATAAACTCTCTTAGTGCCCATTTGTGTTCCGCCTGCCCATACTTTCAGCAGGTAAATCGTTCCGTTGTTCTCTTTGTAAAGGGAGCAGACCGGAGAACGGTAGTGCCAGAAGATTGGGGAGTCGATATATCTTTTTTCTCCCATTTTATGCCATCCATGGGCTTTTAGCTCTCTGCATAAAGATATGTCGGGAGGAGCAGTTATGACTATATCCAGAGGCAGGCTTTTGAAACCGAACAGATTGCGTGTAAAGCGTTCGTTTTCACCGTTAAGAAGTTGTGAAATATTTCTGATTTTCTCTATCTCTGTCTGCGGATGTTTTGCAGGTTTGTAGCTGTAAAATATTCCGAAAAAGATAAAGAATAGGGCAGATAGAGCCAAAATGAACAGGCTGACAGCTTTTGCATGGGGGAGCGGCTCTCTATTTGCGAACAGCTTTCTCTCCGAAAGCCATGAACGCATTGCCGCTGCGGCCAGTACCCATAAAGTACCGAGCAGAAAACCGCCATATACATCGCTGAGATAATGCACACCGAGATAGATACGGCTGAATCCTATAAGCAGCGCCAAAATCACTGTTGCGAAAAATATATTGACTTTGGTTCTGAAGCTTTCACCCTTTTGTGTCATCAGGAGATAACCCAGAAAACCGTAAAAAGAGACGGCAATCAGGGCATGACCGCTAGGGAATGACCACGTCGGTTCGAAATAGAGAGCCGTTTCAGGACGCGGCCTCTGGAACGCCATTTTCCCCAGATAGACAAAAAGCACCGATCCGACTACAGATAAATAAAGAGAGATCAATTCGTTGAATTTTCTGTAAACCGACAAAATCAATGTTGCGGCGGCTAAAAAAAAGAGCACAACCTCCCATTTTCCCAGATATGTGACCCATGTAAAAAATGTTGTCATTTCCGGTGTCCGCCACTGTACGACAAGGTTGGCGAAAATCCTGTCAGCATAGATTATCGGATCTTTTGTAAGAATATCTTCCACTATTCCGCCAAAAAGCGCCAGCACATATAAAAAAGCCAGAGTAAAGAGTGTAAGAGGCAGGCCCGAAAAGCGGCTTCTGTCAAAACGCCTGTGCAGAAAAGCTGTTAGTTTGGGATGTGACAGAGTGAAAGCTCTGACCTGTTTTGTGTTTAAAAAAGCGTTCCACAAAGAGAGTGCAATCGATTTGGCGATCGGTGCATTGCGCACGAAAAAGCGTTTCAGCATATAGAGCAGTATCAGCAGAAAAACAAGAAGCGCGACAACCGTTACTGTACGCGAAAGCCATACCTGGGCAAGGCCCAAAGATGCGGAAAAAAGATAACCGGTACCGATAAATTCAAGACTCCATCCGACAGCTCCGAGAAAGTCCCATACGAGAAATTTGCCTCTGTGCATTTTTAATGATCCGGCAAGAAACGAGATACTCTCTTTCAAACCTGGCAGAAAACGTGCGAAAAATAGGGATTTGGCACCGTGGGTATTCAAAAACCGGTGCGCCGAATCAATCATTCGGCCGGAAAGATGCAATCTTGGCTTTTTGAGCAGGGTAACTCCGTATCGTCTACCCAGATGATAGTTGGTAATATCGCCCAGATAGGCCCCCGCAACGGCAAATAGAAACAGAGTTTTTATGTCGAGATATCCCTGCCCGGCCAGAACACCGAGAAAAAGAAGCAGTGTAGAGCCCGGAATAAAATATCCAAGACCGATCAGAGTCTCGCCGAATGCCGCAAAAAAGGCGATCCATGCGGCATAGCTTTTGAACTGTTCTATTAGCGGCAAAAGCGTAGTTTGTAAAAATTCTGTCATCTATGCATACCGGAAGTAAATTTTAAAAACGGAACTATCGATAGCGACAAATCGGACTCTTTGGATGTTTTTCCGTTACCGGCATTGAATCTGTCGTTTTTTCCAAGTGACGTTTCAAGACGGCCGGCAATAAAACCGGAAAATCTTCTATCGTTTTCCATTAATGCAATTTTCATATTTTCGCTCCTGAAGAGCTTCTTTTTTCAAAGGTCTACTATATTGTATCAATTTTATTTTTTATGGATTAAATCACTATGGAAGAAAGTAGTTTCGGCCTATAGTCGTAAGTTTCCGTCATACTTGAGTCTTATGCGGCAGGGTAAGGTTTCAGCAGGCTTTACGACCCTCCGTCCTGCATGTTCTGAATCGTTCAAAAACAGTAAGGATGTCAAATCTGAATGCCCAGATAGTGGTGAACGCCGTATCCTATTGCGAAAGATATAAGTGCTACGCCGAAGGTGATAACGAGCATCTGTGCGGTTCGCCGGTAAAAAGATTGCTCTTTTGCGACGGAAATATAGAAGTTGTAGAGTACAATCGCTATAAGTGCGGCGACAAACATGCTTGCCAGAGCAAGATTGATCGATGGAATTATAAAAAACGGCAGTACCAGCAAAAATGTGGTCAAAATATAGGAGATGCCTGTATAGGCGGCATATACTGCGGGACTTATAGCTCCGACCGGACTCTCTTTGGCTTCGAGATAGGATGATCCGGCCATCGACATGGAGGCGGCGATTCCCATGATCACGCCCGTAATGCCTACAATTATGCTTTTGTCAAAAGCGAATGCGATACCGCTGAGTGTTCCTGTCAGCTCTACCAGTGCATCATTCATTCCCAGGACGATAGCACCTGCATAAAGAAGTTTTTTGTCGTTCAGCAGATCTATCAGCTCCTTTTCGTGTGTCATCTCCTGCGCATAGATCTCCCTGGCTTGAGGATAGCTGTCAAAAAGTGATTTGTAAAATGCTTCGGCACCTTTTTCCCGCTTCTCAGCCAGCTTTAAAGCGAACGATGTGCCGAGCAGTGATGCCAGAAACATATAGAGATTTATCAGGAAACGGTTGGCTTTCAGCTGTTTCCCGGTGATTTTCTCCCAAAATTCGTAATGGCTCTTCTCTTCCGATGCTATTTTCTCATAAACCTCTTTATTGTGAGGATTCTTTTCTCTGTGCGCCAATGCCTTGTAAAGAGCATAATCGTTTATTTCATTCTGCTGCTGTTTAAGTGCTTTTTTGATCTCCATAGGTTGCCTCTGTCAAAGCGGTTCTACACTTGAGATGCGCGACCCCTCTTTTACAATGCGGATACGCTCGCCGGGATAAAAACGCATTCCTTTGGCTATGACGACGACACTCGAGCCGTTGTCCAGCTGTACGGTAAGCTCCTGTGCATTGGCCTTGCCCGCCTGAGAACCTACATATGCACCGGTCAGGCCGCCTGCAAGCGATGCCAGCGTATTTCCTTTGCCTTCACCGACCAGCGATCCGAGTACGCCGCCTGTAATGGCACCGAGAAATGTCCCCGTTCCGTTATCTTTGATAACCACCGGTCTGATGGATTCGATAGTACCGACCTGATACTGCATCTCATATTGCGTAGCGCCCGGATTTACCTCTTCAACCCCTCTTTGGGCACAGCCGCTCAGCAGCAGAACTCCTGCAGCTGCCATCGTAACGAGATATCTTTTTTTCATCTATGTCCTCCTTATCGGTTTTGTTACAGTTGTCTCGATGCCAGAATCAGTGTACCGTCCGTTTTCCAGGCCGTCAGTGTATCGGCTGAAAATGATACGTTGTTTAGAATAAAATCGAATGAATCGCCTCTATGGCTGCCGATCTCTGCGACAATATGCCTGTTGCAGCAGATTCTATAGCTTCCATTTAAAGTAACCCCGTTTTTTTTGTAATGCAGCTTCAATCCGCCGTATCTATCTTCCTTGCCGAACGATAAAAGAGCGTCCATGGATTCAACATACCATGAAGTATCTGCAAGTTGTGATGCGATGGAGAAAGGTTTCGCTTCAGTGGTTCTGTCCGCTTCGATCGTATCGCATTCCCTCAAAGGGAGATCGGATGCCTGTGTAATGACCGATATTCCGAACAGAGGAAGCCAGATGAGATTTTGTAGTCGCATTTTTTTCCTTACCAAAATTTTCCATATCACTCTAACATACAGATAGACAACGAGGGTAAACAGAGTGCTGTTCGTCAGTGAGTTTGCTTGTTTGGATGACATCGGGTGTTTTAGACACTATTTCGGCAAGTATGTAGTACAATTTTCAGATGAAAAAGATTGAGTATGAAATAAAAGAGCTGCAAAGTATGAAAAAGTACCCATCCTCCCTCTATTATAAGGGAGATCCGGAGTTGCTGAAAAGAGCGAAAATCTCTATTGTAGGAAGCAGACGTCCAAGTCAATATACGGTAAATATGACACACAAGATCGCAGCCGCTGCGGCCAAAAGAGGAGTGGTCATCGTCAGCGGTGCCGCGATGGGTGTTGATGCGATTGCTCACAGGGGAGCCGGTGCGAAGAGTACAATCGCCGTACTTCCGAACGGAATAGGGGTCTATTACCCTTCCGTGAACAGAGCGATGATAGAGGAGATAGAGACGGATGGTCTGGTACTTTCCCAATTCGAACCGGGTTTCAAGTCGGCACCGTGGAGTTTTGTAGTTCGAAACGAAACGGTAGTTGCACTCGGAGATATTCTGATCGTTACACAGGCAGATATTAATAGCGGCAGTATGCGAAGTGTAGAGTTTGCCAAACGGATGGGAAAAAAGATTTATGTGCTCCCCCACCGGATAGGTGAGAGCCGGGGGACAAACGAATTGCTCGATGAGGGAAGTGCCGAAGCGATTTACGATGTAGAAGCGTTTGTGGAACGTTTCGGAGGTGAAACAGATGTATTAGACGATCCGTTTCTGGATTTTTGCCGCAGCCACCCTACCTATGAAGAGGCGCTCGGAAAGTTCAAAGAACGACTCTTCGAGGCGGAGCTCGAAGGCCGAATCGTTGTAAGAAACGGGAGGGTTATGCCGGTCTGATCTCTTCCAGGCGGGCGTAAAGATTGCTTATAAGTGTAAAGGCGTCATTTCCGTCAACCGGATACTCAACGACACAATCTTCGATCTTCTCCTTGCCCAGCGCCGTAAGAATCGTTTCATGTACCTTTTGAGCGCCGTTCCAGTCACTTCCCGGAAGCATGGCGATAAGATTGCCGTCTATATAGAAAATACGGTCGCTTTCACGCAGGAGCGGAGTGACGAGTTCGCGGATATTCTCTTCTTTCTCTCCGGGAAGCGGAATGAGCAGCACCGAAAAAAACTGCTCGTAACCTTCCCTTGCGAGACGTTTTATAAGATGAATATGGTATTCCAGAAGAGTTTTTAGAAGCTCTTTATAGCCGTAGATCTTGTCCGCCATGCTGAATCCTTAATCTCTTTTCCTATATAATAGCACAAAAGATAGCATGAAAAGGGGCATAATATGAGAAAAACATTAGGGATCTTTTTGATGATATCGGTTTTCGGCATTACGGTTTTTGCCGGAGGTTTTACCCTTAAAAGTCCCGATCTTTCCGGACAGCTCAAGATGGAGCAGGTCTATAACGGTTTTGGATGCAGCGGTAAAAATATCTCTCCAAAGCTGGAGTGGAGTAATGCTCCCAAGGGGACGAAAAGTTTCGCAATAACAGTTTATGACCCCGATGCACCGACCGGAAGCGGCTGGTGGCACTGGCTGGTTTTCAACATTCCCTCTTCCGTTCACAGTTTGCCCAGAGGAGCGGGAAACCCCTCTGCACATCTGCTTCCGAAAGGTGCCGTACAGAGCAGGACCGACTTCGGAAAACCCGGTTACGGCGGGGCTTGTCCTCCTGCAGGCGACAGACCCCACCGCTATATTTTTACCGTATACGCACTTGATGTTCAAAAGCTTCCTCTTAATGCCGACAGTGCGCCGGCACTTATCGGTTTCATGCTTGAAAAACATGCGATTGCCAAAGCCTCTTTGATCTCTTACTACGGAAGGTAGAAGCAGGTGATAGTCTATCTTCTGGCGGGAGCTTTTATACTGCTGCTTGCAGTACTGCTTGCAAGGGCCTATAGAAGCGACAGACAGATCACTACACTTCTGATAGGTGCGGGAATCATAGCTGCAGCGGCTTTTTACACGGCCTTTACCAGAACCATGATCGTCTATAAACCCATTATGGTTTTGCATATCGCACTCACTCTTTACAGTTGGTACGGAGTAATTTTGTATCTGCTCAAAAGACGTCTCGAGCCGGTTGCACTGCTCTCTCCTCTGGGCACCATTCTGCTCTTTTTTATTGTTGCCTACTACTTCAAGGAGCAGTAGATGAAAAAAGAGAAGATTGCCGCTATAGATGTAGGACTTAAAAGGATAGGCACCGCAATCTCTCTGGATGGAGAGAGTGCCATACCGCAGCCTCCTATTTTGCGCAAAAACAGGGAGCAGGCGGCAAGGGATGTCGATGCGTTTTTAAAAGAGTGGCAGATAGAGCGGCTTGTAGTGGGCCTGCCTGAGAGCGGCAGTAGTGCCGAGCAGATGCGAATCCGTATCCGCCACTTTGTAAATCTTCTCTCTTTTTCCGGAGAGATAGAATATATAGATGAGTACGGCAGCAGCGTTGAAGCAGCAGAAAGGATGAAAGGAGTGTCACGCCAAAAAAGAGACGGAAAGCTCGACTCCATAGCTGCCCAGATTATTCTGGAGCGCTATCTTTCGAAGAGCAGGAGATAGTTTCTCTGTTTTTTTCGTCGCCGGGCAGCTCCTCGCTGAAAAGAACAACACGGTTTTTGCCGCTCTTTTTTGCTTTGTAAAGAGCGATATCCGCAAATTTTATCGCCTCCCGCATATTTGCGGCGCATTCCGGATAGAAACTTATTCCTATGGAGACGGTAGAGTTTATTTTTTTGCCTTTGACCGATACCGGAATTTTTGAGAAGAGTTCACGGATTTTTTCGGCAACTTTCAGTGCACCTTCCGGCGTCGCTTCATGCAGCAGAATTACAAACTCCTCCCCTCCGTATCTTGCCGCAATGTCCGAACTCCTTGTTTCATGATTTATGGTCTCTACAAGCAGTTTTATGAAGGTGTCTCCGACATCGTGTCCATAGGTGTCGTTTACCATTTTGAAAGAGTCTATATCGAGCATGAGTACACCATACCTTGTGGTGTGTCTGCTCCCCTGTTTGTTTATTTTGTCGATCATCTCTTCAAGAAACTTGCGGTTATAAAGGCCGGTCAGTCCGTCTCGCAGTGACTTCTCCTCGAGCTGCTGCATCAAAAGTTTGCTCTCGATCACAGGTTTTGAGTTTTCGAGATAGTAGCGAAGTACCGTCTCCTCTTTTTTGAACCGCTCGATCTTCTGCTTGCTGTCCGAAAGCAGCGTTATAATGAGACTGCGTGTTTCTGTTATGTCAAATGGAATACAGTAGTAGAACGAATAGGTGCCGCAATAACCCGGACAGAGTTCCGGGTACTGGTCGGATATGACCGGTGCAGACGTTCTGAAGGCTCGGCAGAGGTCTGTATTTTCAAGTGTCTCAGGCTTGCATACGCTGCCGGCGCCGCTGTTGAACATAACCTTTCTTGTTCTGGTGACTGCATCCACATCGAAAATGACGATAGCCTCCGGAGACATTATCTCACTAGTGATTGTCGCCAGGCGGCTGTATATCTGGTTTAGGTCTCTATCGAGTTCTATCGTATTTTTAAAGCGGTGGATCTCTGAGAGCATATCTATCGTATGCGTAGCCTTCTCGAGCGGATCTTCACAGTAGTGCGAGGATCCTTTTAAAAAGATAGCCAGTTTCTCTTCTATCCTGCCGACCGTATTCTGAAACTTCTCTATAAGTTCATTGTAACGCTTGGCTACGGCCCGTATGTCCAAAGCATCTATATCGGTCTGCACCTTCAGGCTGAAGTCGCCATGTTTCGCCCTTTTCAGTGAAGACTCAAGGGTCTTGAAAAAGCGGATGTACGGGGTTACCAGATATTTTACAAGAAGCAGGGAAAGAACGATAAACACGACGGTTATCATGGCAATTTTCGCCAAAGTCCAAAGCCCCTCTCTTCTGAGGTCGCTGATATCGAACTCCAGGCTCACCGCACCCAGAACATCCCCCTCTTTTGCCCTGTGACACTGAAGACAGTCTATTTTGCCGTATGATGATGCGGTGTATGGAATAGTGACTCTTAAAAGAGCATTGTCGAAATCTTCGTAGAATTTGTCGACCTCTTTGCCGCTTTCGAGCACTTTTCTGTCTATTTCGTCTCTAGGCATTTCACTTTTGAATCCCTTGCCGTACTGTTCGTCAACTTTTTTGGACCGTACTATCCAGAGTCTTTTGACATCGTTACCGGTAGACATCATCTCCAGAAAATGGCTGCGTTTGTCCATCATATCGTTTACCATATGAGCTGTAAGGCCGTCTCTTACAATCTCTGCGGCCATATGTGCCTTGTCAATCGCATTGTTATATGAGTAGTTTCGGAAATTTACGGCAGCGTTTATCATGATGGCTATTGCAAAGAGCGTGAGAGTGCCGGTAAAGAGGATAAAGAGTTTACGACTGGTTTCCATGATTGTTCTATTATCGGCAATCTCGCTTTTTATTTTAGGTGTCGGGCACCTGTTCTTGGAGTTTTACAGAGTCTGCCGCACAGAGGCGGCTTATCGCTGTGTTCCTGTAGAACCGCCCAGCTCTTCAAACTCGGCAATAAGCGGTGCATGGTCGCTTGGAGTAGGCGATCTGCGTCGGCGGGTCCAGAGGTCTACCTCTATAGAGCGGCAGTCTTTGCACATCCTGTCGTTTGCGAGGATGTAGTCTATGCGCATACCTTCGTCTCTCCAGATTCCGGCGCTTCTGTAATCCCACCATGTAAAGGCCCTGCCGTCCGGATGAAGTTTTCTGTAGCAGTCGTGCAATCCTGTCTCAAGCAGCGTATGCAGCTTCTCTTTTTCTGATGCCAAAAAACCTACGGCTCCTTCAAAGACTTCCGGGTCATAAACATCGAGATCTTCGAGTGCAACATTGAAGTCTCCCAGGAGAATCACCTTCTCGTTGGTTTTCAAAAGCTCTTCGGTATAGCTCTTCAGTGCGTCGAAAAACTCCATCTTGTAACGGTAGCGCTCACCGTCTTCTTCGCCTCCGCGGGGAATATAGCAGTTTAGAATCAGAGTATCTTCTACCTTTACCTCGATCAGCCGTTTCTCGGTGTCGAGAACCTCTTCGCCAAACTCCGTTTTTACGGAGCTGAATGGGAGTTTCGAGCATACGGCTACGCCGTTAAGGCGTTTTTGGCCGTTTACGGCACAGCTGTATCCCAGCGATTCAAACGCTTCAAACGGAAACTGCTCCTTCTCGCATTTTATCTCCTGCAGGCATAAGATATCTACCTCTCTTTTCTCTCTCAGCCAGCGTGAGATCAGCTCTATCCGGGAGCGGATGGAGTTTACGTTGAATGTACAGATAGAAGTTGCCATGCAGTTATTTCAATCTTTCAGCATATCGTTCATCCGTTTTGTATCCGGATTTTCGTTGGGATCGCGCTTGGGTTTTCTCATCTCCCAGACCAGAGTTGCGATGAGCCCTGCGGCAATTAGGCCGATTGCGGTTATCTTTATCCAAAACTCCTGCGGCATAGAAACTCCTTTTTTTGGCGTAGGGTCACAAAATCAGCATTGCGTCACCGTAGCTGTAGAAGCGATAGCGCTCTCTTATCGCCTCATTATACACTTTTATCGTCTCTTCCAGGCCCAAAAAGGATGCTACCAGCATAATGAGCGTAGATTTCGGCAGATGGAAGTTTGTCAGAAGGTGATTTACCCTTGCGGGAGGATTGCCCGGATGCAAAAAGAGGTCGCATTCACCGGAGAGTTTTTTTGTGCGTACATAGTACTCGACGGTACGTGTAACAGTCGTACCGATGGCAAGAATATTTCTGCCAGAGTCAATAAGCTCTGCCGTCGAGGGCGGAATCTCGTAATATTCGCTGTGCATCGGGTGTTCGGTTATGGTATCGGCCTCTACAGGTTTGAATGTTCCGGCACCTACATGCAGTGTAATGGGGGCAGTTTCATGTTTTTCGGCAAGCTGCGTAAAGAGTTCGTCACTGAAATGAAGGGATGCGGTCGGTGCCGCGACTGCACCTTCATGTTTTGCAAATACAGGCTGATACATCTTTGAATCCGCTTCCGTATCTTCTCTTCCTATGTAGGGAGGAAGCGGCATATGGCCCAGTTTTTCAAGATGGGGGAGCAACTCCTCAAAAGAGATGTGCTCTTTTTTGCTGTCTGAAAAAGTGACGATTCTGCTGCCGTCTTTGCACAACTTTTCAACTTTTGCTCGCAACTCTTCGCCGAAGTGCAGGGCGGCTCCCTCTTTTACCCTCCCTTTTATCAGGACGCTGAAACGGTTGCTGCCCAGGGGTCTGTTTAAGAGCAGTTCTACTGCTCCTCCGCTGCTTTTTTTCCCGAACAGTCTCGCTTTGACAACCTTGGTGTTGTTGTAGACAATTCCGCACCCTGCGGGAATGAATGAGAGGATGTTGCTGAATTCGGTATGTGTGATTTTGCCGCTTTTGCGTTCTATCACCAGCAGTCTGGCACTCTCTTTCGGCTCTGCAGGTTCCGTGGCGATCAGCTCCGGCGGCAGAGTGTAGTCGTAACTTTCGGTTTTAAGAGTATCTTTCAAAGAACCATTTTCACTCAGCCTCATTCTCCTTGCTCTCATTCTCATCATCTTCCGGAGGCTTGTAGGGGTTGACAATTTTTGCGATAATTATGGAGACTCCGTACAGAACGATCAGCGGTATCGCCATAAGCAGCTGTGTAACGACATCTGGCGGGGTAAGAAGAGCGGCAAGAACGAATATCAGGATTATTGCGTATTTGAAGAAGCTCTTAAGGGTATTGTCGTCAACCAGTCCCAAAAGTGCCAGGAAAAAGGTTAAAACGGGCAGCTCGAAGGCGATTCCGAAGCCGATCATTATCTTCGTGAAAAAGCCTACGTACTCATTTATTTTGGGTGCTACGGTGACTATCTGCTCGGCGAAGTTTACCAGAAACGCAAATCCGTACGGAACAACGACATAATATGCAAAAAGCGCACCAAGGAAAAACATGCCGGAAGCAAAGAAGACAAACGGCCAGATATATTTTCTCTCATGCTCATAGAGACCGGGGGCTATAAAGAGCCAGAACTGGTAGAGAATAAAGGGCAGGGCCATAAGAAAACCGGCGAAAAGTGAGACTTTGACAGCCGTAAAGAAGACTTCCGGTACTCCGGTGGCGATCATGTAGGAGCTTTCCGGCAGTACCGTTTTTAGAGGTTTTGTCATCCACTCGAGTATCGGCTCGTAAAAGTAGAATGCTATAAAAAAACAGACGATAAGCGCTCCGATAGAGTAGGCCAGCCGTTTTCTGAGTTCCGCAATATGCGGTTTTAGTTCGTCAAACATTGCTCTCCTTTTGCTTTTCGTCCAAATCTTTCATCTGTTCACTCTTCTTCGTTTTTTCTTTGCTCTTTTTGGCGAAAGTGACCACTTCTCTTTTCGGCTCGATCTTCTCTTTAATCTCTTCCGCTTCGCTCTCGAGCCGATCTTCAGCTTTCTTGACCTCTTCGACCGTTTCGGTCAGCTCGTCCAGAGTCGTAAGGTCGGGTGAAGATATGCTTTCGAGTTTTGCCGTAGCCTCATCCAGCTGTTTTTTGTATTTGAACGCCTCCTCCTTGAGCTCGCTTACTTTAAGCTCCTCTTCGAGAGTAGTCTTCGCATCGTTGACAGTACGCTTGATACTTCTGAAAAGTTTTGCGATCTGCACCATTGCATCGGGCAGCTTGTCTGGCCCTAGAAAGAGGATGGCGATCACGATGATAAAAAATATTTCGCTTAGTCCCATGCCGA